>JASFUT010000077.1:0-11749 GCA_050050175.1 Chromatiales bacterium | reverse complement strand
GCCGCTTCTGCCGCGCTTCACGGGCGGGCTTGTCGGCTATTTCGGCTACGACACCATCCGCTACGTCGAGCCCCGGCTGGCCGAGTGCCCGAACCCGGATCCCATCGGGGCGCCGGACATACTTCTGATGGTGTCGGAGGAGCTGGTGGTATTCGACAACCTGCGCGGGAGCATGTACGTGATCGTGCACGCCGATCCGACGCGGGGGGACACGCTGGCCGGCGCCGAGGACCGTATCGGCGAGCTCATCGGCGAGATGCAGCGTGGCGCGCCGCGGCGCCCCCACCAGGCGGCCCGCCGGGTGGCGGAGTCCGACTTCGTCTCCGGGTTCACGGAGACCGGCTTCAAGCAGGCCGTGGAGCGGATAAAGGAATACATCCTGGACGGTGACTGCATGCAGGTGGTGCTCTCCCAGCGTCTGTCCATTCCCTACCATGCGCCCCCGCTGGATCTCTACCGTGCCCTGCGGGGACTCAATCCCTCCCCCTATATGTATTTCCTGGACATGGGTGAGATCCAGGTGGTCGGGTCCTCACCGGAGATCCTGGTGCGCCTGGAGGACGGGCGGGTGACGGTCCGGCCCATCGCGGGGACCCGGCGCCGGGGCTACACCGACGAGGAGGACCAGGCGCTGGAGGCCGAGCTGCTGGCGGACCCCAAGGAGCTCGCCGAGCACCTCATGCTCATCGACCTCGGGCGCAACGATGCGGGCCGGGTGGCGCGCGTGGGCAGCGTGCAGGTCACAGATCAGATGATCGTGGAGCGCTACTCCCACGTGATGCACATCGTCTCCAACGTGGCGGGCGACCTGCGCGAAGGCTTGAGCGCCGTCGATGTGCTGCGCGCCACCTTCCCGGCGGGCACCGTCAGCGGCGCGCCCAAGATCCGCGCCATGGAGATCATCGACGAGCTCGAGCCGGTCAAGCGCGGCATCTACTCCGGGGCCGTGGGCTACCTGTCCTGGAACGGCAACATGGACACGGCCATCGCCATCCGCACCGCGGTCATCGACGGACGCACCCTTCACATCCAGGCGGGGGCCGGTATCGTCGCCGATTCGGTGCCGGACCTGGAATGGAAGGAGACCATGAACAAGGGCCGCGCCGTCTTCCGCGCCGTCGCCCTGGCCGAGGCGGGGCTCGACAGCCATGCCTGCGATCCCGTGAAGGAGGGCTGATCATGCTGCTCATGATCGACAACTACGACTCCTTCACCTACAACCTGGTCCAGTACCTGGGTGAGCTGGGCGAGGACGTGCGGGTGTACCGCAACGACGAGGTCACCCCGGAGCGGATCGAGGAGCTCGGGCCCGAGCGGATCGTGATCTCACCCGGGCCCTGCACCCCCAATGAGGCCGGCGTCTCCGTGGCGGTGATCGAGCGGTTCGCGGGCCGGGTGCCGATCCTCGGGGTGTGCCTCGGGCACCAGGCCATCGGGCAGGCGTTCGGCGGGCGCATCGTCCATGCACGCCAGGTGATGCACGGCAAGACCTCGCCCATACATCATGCCGGCACGGGCGTGTTCTCGGGACTGCCCGATCCGTTCGACGCCACCCGTTACCACTCCCTGGTGATCGAGCGCGAGACCCTGCCGGAGTGCCTGGAGATCACCGCCTGGACCCTGGGCGGCGACGGCTCCGCGGACGAGATCATGGGGGTGCGTCACAAGGACCTTGCGGTGCAGGGCGTGCAGTTCCATCCGGAGTCCATACTGACCCGGCAGGGACACGACCTGCTGCGCAACTTCATCGAGTCGAGGTAGCCCTGGCGAGGTGCCGAGTCAGGTCACAGGGGCAGATCCATGGATCTCAAGAAAGCCATCAGCCGCGTCATCGACCGCCAGGAGCTCTCCCGCGAGGAGATGGTCGAGGTCATGCGCACCATCATGACGGGGGGCGCCACGCCTGCCCAGATCGGGGCCTTCCTGATCGGGCTGCGGATGAAGGGCGAGACAGTCCCCGAGATCGCCGCCGCCGCCGAGGTCATGCGTGAGCTGGCGACGCGCGTGGAGGTGGATGCCGTCAACCTGGTCGATACCTGCGGCACGGGGGGAGACGCGTCGGGGACATTCAACATCTCAACGGCCGCCGCCTTCGTGGCCGCCGCCGCGGGCGCCCGGGTGGCCAAGCACGGCAACCGCTCGGTGTCCTCCAGGTCCGGCAGCGCGGACGTGCTGGAGGCGGCGGGCGTCCGCCTGGACCTGACGCCGGCCCAGGTGGCGCAGTGCATTGACAAGGTCGGGGTGGGCTTCATGTTCGCCCCCGCCCACCACGGGGCCATGAAGCACGCCGTCGGTCCCCGCCGGGAGATGGGGGTGCGGACCATCTTCAACGTCCTCGGCCCCCTGACCAACCCCGCCGGCGCGCCGAATCAGGTCCTCGGTGTATTCAGCGACGAGCTGCTCGACCCGCTCGCCCGCGTCCTGCTCAAGCTGGGCAGCCGCCACGTGCTCGTGGTGCACGCGCGTGACGGGCTGGACGAGATCTCGGTGGGCGGCAAGACAGAGGTGGCGGAGCTCCGGGAAGGCCAGATCCGGCGCTTCGCCGTCCAGCCCGAGGATTTCGGCATCGCGCGCACGCCGATCTCCGAGCTGAGGGTGGACAGCGCCTCCGCCAGCCTGGCGGTGATCCGCGGGGTGCTCGAGGATCGGAAGGGCCCCGCCCGGGACATCGTGGTGCTGAATGCCGGTGCCGCTCTGTACGCGGCGGGTGTCGCGCCCGGCCTGGCCGAGGGGGTGGAGCGCGCCGACCGGGCCATCGCCAGCGGCGAGGCGCGCAACCGGCTGGACCGCCTGATCATCCTGACCCAGAGCTTTGACTGAGGCCTGCCCGACTGCGAGCGCCGTCATGGCCGATACCCCCGACATCCTCAAGAAGATCGTGCACCGCAAGGGCGAGGAGCTGGCCGAGCGCGCCCGGCGCCGGTCCCTCGCGGAGCTGGCTGCCGGGCTCGAGGACGCGCCTGCGCCCCGGGGGTTCGCCGATGCCCTCCAGGCCAGGATCCGGGCGGGACGACCGGCGGTGATCGCCGAGATCAAGAAGGCCTCGCCCAGCAGGGGGGTGCTGCGCGAGGACTTCCGGCCCGCGGAGGTCGCCCGGTCCTACGAGGCGGGTGGGGCGGCCTGTCTGTCGGTGCTCACGGACGTGGATTTCTTTCAGGGGGCCGACCAGCACCTGGTCGAGGCGCGCGCGGCCTGCTCGCTGCCGGTGATACGCAAGGACTTCGTCATCGATCCCTACCAGGTCTACGAGGCCCGCGCGCTGGGCGCGGACTGCATCCTGCTGATCGCCGCCTGTCTCGGGGACGTCCAGCTTCGCGAGCTTTGCGGGCTGGCCCAGGATCTCGGCATGGACGTGCTGATGGAGGTGCACGACGGCGACGAGCTGGAACGGGCGCTGGAGGTGAGCAATCGGCTCATCGGAATCAACAACCGGGACCTGCGCACCTTTGCGGTGAGCCTCGAGACCACGCTGCGTCTGCGCCCCCGGGTGCCCGAGGACCGCATCGTGGTGGCCGAGAGCGGGATCCTCTCCCCGCAGGACGTGGCCCTGCTGCGCGACAGCGATGTCCAGGCCTTTCTGGTCGGGGAGGCGTTCATGCGGGCCGCGGATCCCGGCGCGCGCCTGGCGGCCCTGTTCGGCGAGGGACGATCGGGGTGACGGGTGGAAGGCACCCCGCTCAGCGGGTGCCGAATACCACGATGGTCTTTCCCTTGACGGAGATCAGGCCCTGCTCTTCCAGGGTCTTGAGGACCCGCCCCGCCATCTCCCGTGAGCAGCCCACGATACGCCCGATCTCCTGGCGGGTGATGCGAATCTGCATCCCGTCGGGGTGGGTCATGGCGTCGGGCTGCTTGCACAGATCGAGCAGCGTACCCGCGATGCGCCCCGTGACGTCCAGGAAGGCGAGGTGACCGACCTTGTGGCTGGTGTTGAGGAGGCGCTGCGTCAGCTGGCGGCCCAAGGCGTAGAGTATGTCCTTGCTGCAGTCCCGCAGGTCCGTATCCAGGAGCTGCTCCAGGCGCACGTAGCTGATCTCAGCGAGCTGACAGGGGGAGCGCGTGCGGACCAGGACGCTGCGCTCCTTCTGCGGCGAGAACAGGCCCATCTCGCCGATGAACTCGCCCTTGTTCAGATAGGTGAGGATGATCTCCCGCCCTTCCTCGTCCTCGATCAGGACGGTCACCGAGCCCTCGACCAGATAGAAGAGGACGTCTGCCGGGTCGCCGGGGTGAATGAAGTCCGTCTTGGCCGGATAGCGGCGCAGGTGGCAGAACGACAGCAGGCGCTGCAGGTATTCCGGGTCTTGTTTCGGCGTCCGTACGATAGACATCTGCTGTGGCGTAAAGGCGTGTAAGCGCTGGGAAAACCCCGGTCCAATCGTCTTAGTTTAGGCGACCTCCTGTTGGTTGTCGATCTATGCTAGGCTCCGGGGCAGTCGCAGCAGCCCGGAGATGTGATGAAGGCACGGGTGAAATGGATCGAGGGGGCCCTGATGGTCGGCGAGTCGGCCAGCGGCCACGCGGTGGTCATGGACGGGCCGCCGGACTTCGGCGGGCGCAACCTCGGCGTGCGCCCGATGGAGATGCTGCTGCTCGGGCTCGGAGGCTGCACGGAGTTCGACGTGGTGCACATCCTCAAGCGGGGTCGCCACCCCGTGACCGCGTGCGAGGTGCGCATCGACGCGGAGCGCGCGGACACCGATCCCAAGGTGTTCACCCGCATCCATGTGCATTTCGCGGTGTCCGGGCCCGGCCTCACCGAGCAGGCCGTGGAGCGCGCCGTGCGTCTCAGCGCCGAGAAGTTCTGCTCCGCCTCCATCATGCTCGGTCGGGTCGCGAAGGTGACGCACGACTTCGAGATCGTCGATGTCGCAGGCTAGCCGGGCCTTCGATGCCCTGGTGCAGGAGTTCTACGAGGCCTGGTTCCGCTTCCATCCGGAGCGTGCGCTGCAGGCCGGGATATCCGGCTACGAGGGCAGGCTCCCGGCGATCGACGACGACGACTCCGGTGCCCTGGGCTCCCTGTTGGAGAGCCTGGTGGTCGGGCTCGAGGAGATGGACTTCCACGGCCTGGACGACGACCGCCAGATCGACCTGCAGATACTGTTCGGGGCCGCGCAGGCCGAGCACCAGTGCCTGCTGCAGCGCGATTGGCGCCATCGCGACCCGGGGGGCTTTCTGCCGTTCGGCGGTCTGCGCGAGCTTCTGCTTTACCCGCGCGGGGCGCTCAAGGGCGCCCTCCAGCAGTATCTGAGCGCCGTCCCTGAGTTCCTGCGTCTCGCGCGCAGTCAGCTGAGGACGGTGCCCGAGCTGGTGCCCCGGTTCTGGTGCGAGGCGGCGGTCGAGGAGGCCCAGGCGGGCACGCACTGCCTCCTGGGGCTCAGGAACAGCCCCGTGATCCGCCGCGGCAGCCGCAATCCGGCCGTGATCGAGGCCCTGGTGGAGCGCGCGGCCGAGGCCGTTCACGACTTCGCCGCAGAGCTCCAGCAGGACATCGCGCCCCTGGCCGTGGGAGACCCCGCGGCCGGCAGGGCTTTGTTCGCATTCCTGCTGCGCCAGCGGTTCTTCCTGACCCTGGAGCCCGAGCAGCTAATGGCGCTGGCCGCGCGTGCCCTGCATGACGCCGAAGAAGAGGTAGCTGCCCTCGGCCCCGCCGATTCCGCGGACGAGGCCGGGGCGGTACGGGACGCGGGCGGGGTGATCGAGCGGCTGCGAGACTACTGTCACGGGGTGCAGCGCTTCGTCGAGCGCGAGGGGCTGGTGGAGGTGCCGCTGCGGGCGCAGCTGCGCATTGCCGAGGCGCCGGCCTTCCTCTCGCCCCTGGCCGAGCTGCCGACCTATGTGGCGCCGCCCATGGGCGATCCGGAGCTGGTCGGCACCGTCTATGTGGACTGCGAGCGGGCTGCGGTATCGGTGTCTTCGATGGCGAATACGCGGGCCGTCTGTCTACGCTTCGGGTGGGCTGGCCGGCACCTTCAGGCGGTTTGTGCCGCGGGCGCCGCGCCCGCGGGAACCCTGGTGCGCCGCCTGAACACCTGCGCCGGGTTCATCGGCGGCTGGCCTCTGTACGCGGAAGGGCTGCTGGTGGAGCTCGGCTACGACCCCTCGCCGCACGCCCGGCGCGCCATGCTGCTGGAGCGCCAGCGTTGCGCGCTGCTGGCGGTGATCGATGCGCAGTTCCACATGGAGGGCCTCGGGGCGGAGCAGGCCGTGGAGCGACTGGCCGCCCTGCCCGGCGTGGGGCCGGAGAGGGCGCGCCGGCAGGTCCTGGGGGTCAGCCGGGAGCCGGGGCGTGCGCTGGCGGCGCTGACCGGCTGGCGGATGATCGAGACCCTGCGGGATCTGCTTCGCCGGCACGACAGGGGCTACGCGGCGGATGCCTTCCATCACCGCCTGCTCGCAGCCGGCCCCACGGCCCTGCCCCTGGTCATCCAGAGCGGATTCGGGCAGCCCGCCTGGGACGGAGTTGTAGAGGAGCTCGGCCTGTGAATCGTCCCTCGTCTCACCTCGGCCTGCGCCACGTGGCGCTCCACGTCAGGGACATCGAGGCGTGCGAGCGCTTCTATGTCGACCTGCTGGGAATGGACGTAGAGTGGCGTCCCGATCCGGACAACGTCTATCTGTCCTCGGGCCCCGACAATCTTGCCCTCCACCGGGCGGACGCCCCCGCCGGGGAAAGGTCCGAGGCCGGGCAGCGCCTCGACCACATCGGGCTCTTCCTGGCGTCGCCGGAAGACGTCGACGAGTGGTTCCAATTTCTGCGGGGGGAGGGCGTTCGCATGCGCACGGAGCCCCGCACCCACCGGGACGGCGCCCGCAGCTTCTACTGCCTGGACCCCGAGGGGACCACCGTCCAGATCATCTATCACCCTCCGGTGGCCGAGTGGGAGCGCGCGCGCCAGCCCTAGCCTGGGCACCGCCGCAGTTCGCTTGCGTGGTCTGCGAATTGAATTACACTCCCGCCTTTTCCCCGCAGCCCGGAGGAGGGATTCGATGGTCCGGCCTCTCAAGCGCCTGAAGCTCCACGGGTTCAACAACCTCACCAAGACACTGAGCTTCAACCTCTACGACATCTGCTACGCCGCAACCGCGGAGCAGGAGCGGGAGTACATCCGCTACATCGACGAGGAGTACAATGCGGAGCGGCTGACGCAGATCCTTGGTGACGTGGCGGAAATCATCGGGGCTACCATCCTGAACGTCGCCCATCAGGACTACGAGCCCCACGGGGCCAGCGTCACCATGCTCATATCCGAGGAGCCGGTGGCGGCCGAGCACCTCTCCAACAGCGAGTCACCGGGCCCTCTGCCGGAGGCCGTGGTCGCCCACCTCGACAAGAGCCACATCACGGTCCACACCTATCCGGAGAGCCACCCGGACAACGGTGTCAGCACCTTCCGCGCCGACATCGACGTGTCCACCTGCGGGCGAATCTCGCCGCTGAAGGCACTGAACTACCTGATCCACAGCTTCGAATCGGACATCGTGTACCTGGATTACCGGGTGCGCGGCTTCACCCGCGACGTCAACGGCAAGAAGCACTACATAGACCACAAGATCAACTCGATCCAGAACTACATGGCCAAGGACACCAAGGACAAGTATCAGATGATCGACGTGAACGTCTATCAGGAAAACATCTTCCATACCAAGATGGTCCTGAAGGAGTTCGACCTCGACAACTACCTGTTCGGCATCCGCGCGGTCGACCTGAAGCCCAGGGGGCGGCGGGAGATCATTGAGCGGGTGAAGAGGGAGATGATGGAGATCTTCTACGGCCGCAACATCCAGAAGGGCATGAAGCTGAAGTAAAGGCAGTAGACGGTAGGAAGTAGACGGTAGACAGGGGTAGAGCGGGAGAGCGCACGGACGGCCGGCGTTTGGAACGACGGCTGTACCGGCTACAGCCGCGGCCCGGCAGGTTGGCTTCGCTTTTTCGCGCCTCTGCGGCTGTCCTTGAGGGCGGCCGGCATTTGGAGTCGCACGGCTACGAGCCCCGGCGGGCTCAGACGAAGTAGACGGTGCGGGTCATGACCTTCGAGGTCAGGCGCATCGCCATTCTGATGGGACCCGGGAGCGGGACACCGCCCGCCTCGAGCGCCTTGGTGGCGTGTCCGGCCTCGTCGACCCTCATCTGCTCGAGTATCGCGCGGGTGCGCCCATCCTGGGCGGGGATCCTCTGCAGGTGGTCGTCCAGGTGGGCTTCCACCTGGTGCTCGGTCTCCGCCACGAAGCCCAGGCTCCATTTGTCGCCTGCCAGGCCCGCCAGGGCGCCGAGGGTGAAGGACCCCGCGTACCACACCGGATTGAGGTAGCTTTTGCGGTCTCCGAGCTCCTCGATACGCCGCTCGCACCATTCGAGGTGGTCGTTCTCCTCCTGGGCGGCGCGCTCCATGCCCTCGCGTACGTCCGGAAGACGCGCGGTGACGGCCTGCCCGGCATACAGGGCCTGGGCGCACACCTCGCCCGTATGGTTGATGCGCATCAGACGGGCCACATGGCTGCGCTGGTCGTCGCTGAGCTCGGTGTCCGGCACGTCTTCGGCGGGGTTCCTGCGCTCCGTGGTCTTCGGCCGCCCGAACAGGGTCCTCACCGCCTGATCCAGGCCGATGAGGGCCTGATCGATCGGGCTGTAGTCTCGATTCGCCACCTTGCCTGCTCCCGGGCTGCGCCGCTGTCGCGTTCGTTTCTCGAACAGGGTGTCAGTCCGATTATAGGGCCTCGGCGGGGCCCTCCGCAGCGCTCAGCTGGCGATCCAGGAGCTGGACCGGATGAACGACCTCGAGATCGAGCCCCGCCTGCCGCGCCCCGGCGCCGATGTGCAGGGCGCAGCCGACGTTGGTGGTTACCAGGTATCGGGGTCGGAGCCGGGCGAGCGCGGACACCTTGGGCTCGCGAAGCCTGTCGGCATTTCCGGGCTGGCTGAGGAAGTAGGTGCCGGCCGCGCCGCAGCAACGCTCGTTGCCCTGCAGCGGGATCAGGTCGAGACCCGGTATACGCTCGAGCAGGGCGTAGGCGGCCTCGGCGCCGTGCAGGACGTTGCGCAGCGTGCAGGGCTCGTGCACGGCGGCACGCTCCGGCAGAGCCACCGGCGCCAGGCCGGCCGGCCATTCCAGGTCGCGGATGTATGCGCACAGGTCGACGGGCTCGGGCGCCAAGGCACCGTCGCTCAGCTCGGGGTATTCGGCGAGCTGCGCGCCGCAGCCGCTGGCCACCCAGACCACCGCGTCGAGCCCCCTGCCCTCGAACGCGGCCCGGTTCCGGGCCATCAGCCGTCGGGCCTCCGCGGAGCGGCCGGAATGCTGATGGATGGCCCCGCAGCAGGTCTGGGCCTGCGGCACCACGACGTCCACCCCCAGGCGCTGGAGCACCCGCACCGCAGCCAGCAGCGCGTCCTGCTCCGCCAACCTGCTGACGCAGCCCGTGAACAGACCGACTCGGGGGCGCCGGCCGGGGCCGGCGCCCGGATACAGTGGCCGCCAGCGGTGGGTGGGGCCCAGGGCGGGAAGCAGCCGTGCCAGTCGGCCCAGGGCCGTTGGAGGGAGCCGCGCCGCCAGACCGGTTGCGCCCGCCTGTTGAAGCGCGCGCAGCAGCTGTCGCGTCACGGGCCGCCGAGGCGCCCGCGCCAGCAGTCCCATGAGCAGCGAGGAGGGGGCCGATCGCCAACCCGGCCGGGACGCCTGCCGCAGGTCGCGGGCCCCGTCGATGATCTTTCCGAAACGCACCCCGGACGGGCACGCCGGCTCGCAGGCCCTGCATCCCAGGCATCGGTCGAGGTGGCCCCAGAGCCGCTCGTCGCCGGGCAGCGCGCCGGTGGCCAGGCCCTGGATCAGGGCGATGCGCCCGCGCGGGGACTCCCCCTCGTCGCGGCTCAGTCCGTACGTGGGGCAGTGCGGGAGACACAGGCCGCACTTGACGCATCGGTCCGTTTCCTCGAGGAGTGGCTCAGGGGCAGTCACGGAGGGACCTTCGGGGGGAAGGATGAAATACCGCTCGACAAGCCCCATGATAGCACCCGTGTGCACAGCCGGACCCGGTGTTCGCCATGCCCTATTACCGCCACCACGTCTTCTTCTGTACGAACCTGCGCGAGGACGGCTCGCAGAGCTGTGATCAGTGCGGCGCCCGCGACGCGCGCGACTACGTCAAGGCACGGGTCAAGGAACTGGGCATCCACGGACCGGGCCGGGTCCGCATCAACACGGCCGGCTGCCTGGACCGTTGTGCCGAAGGCCCGGTGATCGTGGTCTATCCGGAGGGGGTCTGGTACACCTACATCGACCGGGAGGACCTGGACGAGATCATCGAGGAGCACCTGCGCCACGGCCGCGTCGTGGAGCGCCTGCGCCTTGCCGACGCGCCCTGATCCGGCGGCGCTCGGTCAGACGTGGGGAGGGTTGACAAGAATCGAGGAATATAAGACCATTCTCACATGCCGAGATCGCCTCTCCGGCGGTGTCGGCACTCCTCCATCCTCCTTTGGTGGTTTTGAGATGCGCAGCGACCCCCTCGCTGCGCTTTTTTTTGCGCCTCTCCGCCGGTCGGGCTTGCCAGACGCGGGTGCGCTCCGGTAACATTCGCGCTCTTTTTCGGACGCGATTCAAACTTCTCTCCCGGAGAGATCCTGATGACGACTGTAAGTGCAAAGCCCGCCGAGGTGCGACGCGACTGGTACCTCGTGGATGCTTCCGGCAAGACGCTCGGCCGCCTGGCCAGCGAGATCGCCCGGCGCCTGCGCGGCAAGCATAAGCCCGAGTACACGCCGCACGTCGACACCGGGGACTACATCGTCGTGGTCAACGCGGAGAAGATCCGGGTCACCGGCAACAAGCTCCGGGACAAGATGTACCACCGGCACACGGGGTACATCGGTAATATGAAGTCCGTCAACCTGGAGAAGCTCCTGGACAAGCACCCCGAGCGGGCCATCGAGCACGCGGTCAAGGGCATGCTCCCCAAGAACCCCCTGGGCCGGGCCATGTTCCGCAAGCTCAAGGTCTATGCCGGTCCTGAGCATCGGCACCAGGCCCAGCAGCCCAGTGCCCTGGACATCTGAGAACAGCGAGAGGCCTGAAGACCCATGGCTGAACTGATCAACAGCACCGGACGCCGCAAGACCTCCGCGGCGCGCGTCTATCTCAGCGCCGGCGGCGGGACGATCACCGTGAACAACCGCCCACTCGACCAGTACTTCGGTCGTGAGACCGCGAGGATGGTGGTCCGCCAGCCGCTCGAGGTGGCGGAGATGCTGGACAAGGTGGACCTGCGGATCAGCGTTGCCGGTGGCGGAACCACCGGTCAGGCAGGCGCCATCCGGCACGGCATCGCCCGGGCGCTGGTGGGCTACGACGAGGGGCTGCGCAGCACCATGCGCAAGGCGGGCTTCCTCACCCGCGACGCGCGGGCGGTCGAGCGCAAGAAGGTCGGCCTGCACAAGGCCCGCAAGCGTCCCCAGTACTCCAAGCGCTGATCCGGCGCCCCGGAGGCCTCGCCGGCCTCCAAGGATCACTGGGGGATCGTCTAGTGGCAGGACAGCGGACTCTGACTCCGCTAACGGGGGTTCGAATCCCTCTCCCCCAGCCAATGCGTCGCCGAGGCCCCGGACTCCGGGGCCTTTTTCGTGGGCTCCGGGGGAGAGGGTGAGAGCCCCCGCCGGGTTCGAAAAGATCGCCGGGAGCGATCTTTCGCGCCAGCCCCGAAGGGGCCCGGCACAGGGAGGTGCCGGGCAATCCCTCTCCCCCAGCCAATG
>JASFUT010000076.1:0-11776 GCA_050050175.1 Chromatiales bacterium | reverse complement strand
GGTCCTCGCGCTTCCCGGGCAAGCCGCTGGCCCCTGTCGCCGGGAGGCCGATGATCGCCCTCGTCCACGCACGGGCGGCCGCGAGCGGCGCGGAGGAGGTGATCGTGGCGACCGACGATGAGCGCATTGCCCGGGAGGTGGAGGCATTCGGGGGGCGGGTGTGCATGACCCGCGACGACCACCACAGCGGCACCGACCGGATCGCCGAGGTGGCGGACGCCGAGGGCTGGACCGACGAGACGGTGATCGTAAACCTTCAGGGCGACGAGCCCCTGATGCCCCCCGCGTTGGTGGCGCAGGTCGCCCGGGACATGGCCGACCACCCGGAGGCGGGCGTGACGACCCTGGGGGTGCCCGTGGCGCAACGGGCCGAGCTGTTCGACCCCCACGTCGTCAAGGTGGTGACGGACCTGGCCGGCTACGCGCTGTATTTCAGCCGGGCCCCGGTGCCCTGGCACCGGGACGAGTTCCTGGCCGACGACAGGCCCCTCCCGCCGGAGGTCCCCTTCCAGCGCCACATCGGCCTATACGCCTACCGCGCAGGCTTCCTGCGCCGGTTCGTGGAGTGGAGCCCCTGTCCGCTGGAGCGCGCCGAGGCCCTCGAGCAGCTCCGGGTGCTTTGGCACGGCGGCAGCATCCACGTCGGCGCGGCGGCCGAGCACCCGGGGCCGGGAGTGGACACCCCGGACGACATCAAGCGCGTAGAGGCGCTCCTGGCCATCTGACTCACACCTTGGTGACGAGCAGGTCCATCATCTCCGGGGACAGGGTCTCGCCGTCCCGCTCGAAGATGGGCACCAGCAGCGTCTCGCCTCCCCGGCGGTTGGCCCGACCGAACTGATCCACCTGGATGGCGGCGGCGTCGGAGCGGCTGAGCACCACCGTGCGCTCGTCCGCAAGCACCTCGATCAGGGTCCAGCGACTGCCGAGGTAGTCGAATCGCCGGCCGATCAGGCCGCGCATGCGTGAGAGGATGTCGTCTGCCATGGACCGGCCGCTCGCTGACGGATCGGGGTGCGCCGCGCTCCGGGGCAAGTCCGCGCGTGTCGCCTTGCCGAGAAAGGCGAGTATAGCCGTCGATGCCGGGGCGGGAGACGACAGGTCGGGGCGCTCAGCGGTCCCGGCCCGATCCTTTGCCGCGCCCGATCGGATGATGAGATAATACCAGGGAAGACTTGTCCTGGAAAAAGCTCCCAACTAACTGAAAAATATGAGAAAAATATCCGTCCTATTCGTCTGCATGGGCAACATCTGCCGATCCCCCACCGCTCAGGGCGTGTTCCGGGCGCTGGTCAGGGAGGCGGGGCTGGCCGATGCGATCCTGATCGACTCGGCCGGCACCCATGCGTACCACCTGGACAAGCCCCCCGACCCCAGGGCCCAGGAGACGGCCAGGCGCCGCGGCCTGGACCTGAGCGATCTGCGTGCCCGTCTCGCCGAGCCGGAGGATTTCGACCGCTTCGACTATGTGGTGGCCATGGATCAGGACAACTTCCATTCGCTGCTCGAAATCTGCGCGCCCGAGCAGGAGGCGAAGATCCACCTGCTGATGGATTATGCCCCCGACCTCAGGGTCCGGGAGGTCCCGGACCCGTACTACGGCGCGGACAACGGCTTCGAGCAGGTGTTCGACATGGTCGAGGCCGCCGCCGCCGGGCTGCTCGAGCACATCCGGAGGCGGCACTTCTGAGCCGCCCCCCGTACGGCCGTCTAATGACCGGTGCGTGAGCTCTTCGGCGGCTCCGCGTCCCCGGGCTCCTTGCCGGACGGAGCCGTCGCCGCGCCTTCCGATCGGTCCTGGGCGCGCTGCTCCCCCGGGGTGGACTTCTCGCCGGCCTCGGCGCGGGCCTTGCGCTCGTCGGTCTTGGGGTCGGACGGGCCGGATTCAGCCGCGCGGGGGGCTGGGGCCCCGGTTGCGGGGACCGCGTCCTCGCTGCGGTGCGGCGGCGTCTTCGCGGGGGCCCGGGGTGATGGGGGTGCCCCGCCGCCGGACTCGGCGCGCCCGGTCGGGCTCTCCGGCTCCGGCGTCTTCCCGGCGGGCTCCCCCGTCGGGCGATCCGTGGCGGAGCGGGCAGCGGTCGAGTCGCGGGACTCCGGCGACTCCGTCCTCTGGGCCCGCGGAGGCTTTGCGGCGCTCCGGGCGTCCTCGCGCGGGCGCTGCTCGGGGGCATCGGCTCCCTTGTCGGCGGCTGCCGGGGCGGGCGCCTGCCGCGGGGCCGGCTTGCGGTCCTCACCCTGGTCCGCCGCGGGAGGCCGCTCGCCCGTTCCGGACCCGGTCCTATCGTCCGACCGCCCTTCCTGAACGGCTGCGGACTCGGCGCCGCCGGTCTGTTCGCCCCGGCGCGCGGCGCGGCGGCGGCGCCCGCCGCGGCGGCCCCTGCGCGAGGCTCCGGGCTTGCGCTCCCCGCCATCCGTGGACGCCTCCTCCGAGGTCTCCGGGGGTCGGCCGGTGCCGGGCTCCGCCGGGCGCTGGGGCTGCCTGGCCTTCGGCGGTGTCTTCGGGCGGGGAGGCGCCTCCTCCGCCGGCTTCGGCTTGCCCGCGCCCTCGGCCGGTCTGGAGGGCTCGGGGCGCCGCCGTCGGCTGGCGCCGGTCCCTGGCTGTGCCGTACGGCGTCGCTGGCCGCGGGCGGCGTCCCCGCGCCGGGGCTCCGAGAGGCGGGGGTGCTCCTCGGTCGCCTTCTCGGTGACTTGCTCCTCGGCGCTGCGTGTGAACAGGCTCGACCAGATACGCTTGATCAGGCCGTGCTCGGACGAGGTCGGCGCGCTCGGGCGCGTGCTCTCATCGGGCTGGGCGACCGGAGCGGGGGTGGCGGGAACGATGGCCTTGACCGCGGGCTCAGCGGTCCGGGCCGCGGCCTTCGCCGCGGCCGGAACCTCCTTCTCGGGCTCCGTGGCCAGCTCATAGCTCGGCTTGACGTCGCCGCCCCGGGGGACCTCCTGGGTCCGGATTCTCGTGATCTCGTAGTTCGGCGTCTCCATGTACCGATTCGGTACCAACAGGACCTCGACCGACTGGCGGCCCTCGATCTCGGCGATCGCCGAGCGCTTCTCGTTGAGCAGGAAGGTGGCGACCTCGATCGGCAGCTGGGCCAGGATCTGGCCCGTGTTCTCCTTCATCGCCTCCTCTTCGACGATGCGCAGGATGGCCAGGGAGAGGGAGTCGACGCTGCGAATGGTGCCGTGGCCGTTGCAGCGCGGGCACACGCTCTGGCTGGCCTCGCCCAGAGACGGGCGGAGGCGCTGCCGGGACATCTCGAGCAGGCCGAAGCGGGAGATGCGGCCCACCTGCACCCGCGCCCGATCCTGCTTGAGGGCCTCCTTGAGGCGGTTCTCCACCTCCCGCTGGTTCCTCGGGGGCGTCATGTCGATGAAGTCGAGCACGAACAGGCCGCCCAGGTCGCGCAGACGCAGCTGGCGGGCGATCTCGTCGGCCGCTTCAAGGTTGGTGTTGAGGGCCGTCTCCTCGATGTCGGCGCCCTTGGTGGCGCGGGAGGAGTTGACGTCAATGGACGTCAGTGCCTCGGTGTGGTCGATCACGATGGAGCCCCCGGCCGGCAGACGTACCTCGCGCTGGAACGCCGACTCGATCTGGGTCTCGATCTGGTAGCGGGTGAACAGCGGTATCTCTTCGTCGTAGAGCCGCACCTTCTTGCGATAGGCCGGCATCACGTGGGCCAGGAACTCGCAGGCCTCGTCGTGGACCAGCTGGTTGTCGATGACGATCTCGCCGATGTCCGCGCGCAGGTAATCGCGCATGGAGCGGATGATGACGTTGCTCTCCTGGTAGATCAGGAAAGGTCCCGAGCGCTCCTCCGCCGACGTCTCGATGGCGCTCCAGAGCTGGATGAGATAGTCGAGGTCCCACTGAAGCTCTTCGGCGTTCTTGCCGACGCCGGCGGTGCGTACGATCAGCCCCATGCCCTCCGGGATCTCCAGAGAGCTCATGGCCTCGCGCAGCTCGCTGCGATCCTGGCCCTCGATCCGGCGGGATACGCCGCCTGCCCGGGGATTGTTGGGCATCAGCACCAGATAGCGTCCCGCCAGGGAGATGAAGGTAGTCAGCGCGGCACCCTTGGTGCCGCGCTCCTCCTTCTCGATCTGCACGACCAGCTCCTGGCCTTCGCGGATGGCGTCCTTGATGCTCACCCGGCCGCCGCCTTTGAGCGACTCTTCCGAGAAGTAGCTCCGCGCGATCTCCTTGAGCGGGAGGAAGCCGTGCCGCTCCGCGCCGTAGTCGATGAAGGCGGCCTCCAGGCTGGGCTCCACGCGGGTGACGCGTCCCTTGTAGACGTTGGCTTTCTTCTGCTCCCTTCCGGGGGTCTCTATGTCCAGATTGAACAGCTTCTGGCCGTCGACGATGGCCACGCGCAACTCTTCCGGCTGAGTTGCGTTGATCAGCATTCTTTTCATGTTGTATTCGTCTCTGTATGCGCCGGCGGAGGCCGCGGACGCCATCGCGCACCCCGTCTGCATCCTGCCGGGGAGCTGCGGGCGGTCGCGGTCGGCGGGGATGCCGGGGCGCCGCGCCGAGACAGGCTCTCAACCCAGGGGGCGGATGCGTCAGGGGCGCGAATCAGTTGATCGTGAAGCCGTCCGGAGACGACCCTGTCCTTGCGACTGCACGACGATCGGAAGTGATTCGGCGGTCAACGGAGGGGTTGAGAAAGACGAGCGGTTCCTGGCTCCCGCCGCTGAGATGGTGCCGGCTTGTTGCCTCCGGCGTCCGCAGTCCGGCGGGTGGCTCTTCGGTCCTCCGCCGTCGAAATCTCTGCCGGCCGGCATGAGCACGCAGCCATACCAGCCGAGCCCAAAATATAACAGCCTTGTGAAACCGGATCAATATCGACAGAACTGATAACATGTCGCGATGGGTCAAGGGGTTGACGAGCGTTCCCGGGTGCGCACGGTCCAGATCGATGCCGGGGACGAGGGGCAGCGGATCGATAATTACCTGGTCCGCGTCTTGAAGGGGGTTCCCAGGAGCCGCATCTACCGCATATTGCGCAAGGGCGAGGTGCGGGTGAACCGGGGTCGGGTGGCCGCGAGCTATCGGCTGCGTCGGGGAGACAGCGTCCGACTTCCCCCGGTGCGGGTGGCCGAGCGTCCCGCGCCCGGACGTCCCGGCGATACGGTGCTGAGGGCGCTGAGCCGCGCGGTCGTGTACGAAGACGCGCGCCTCCTCGTGCTGGACAAGCCGGCCGGTTTGGCGGTGCACGGCGGAAGCGGCGTTGCCTTCGGTGTCATCGAAGGTCTGCGCGCCCTTCGCCCCGAGGAACCGGGTCTGGAGCTGGTGCACCGCCTAGACCGGGACACGTCCGGGTGCCTGGTGATCGCCAGGCGGCGCAGCGCGCTGCGGACACTGCACCAGCTGTTCCGGGAGGGCCGGGTGGACAAGCGCTACCTCGCGCTGCTGGCGGGGCGGTGGGAGCGCGACCGCGCCGAAGTGGACCTGGCGCTGCGCAAGAACACGCTTCGCAGCGGGGAGCGCGTGGTCAGACCGGACGCCCAGGGAAAGCCGGCGCTGACGCGCTTCCGCGTGCTCCGACGCCTGGCGCGGGCCACGCTGGTGGAGGCCAAGCTGGAGACCGGCCGGACCCACCAGATCCGGGTGCACGCCGCCGCCCTGGGGACCCCGATCCTGGGCGACGACAAGTACGGTGAAATCCGGGCCAACCGCGCCGCCAGGGAGGCGGGGCTCAAGCGGCTGTTCCTCCATGCGGCCTCACTGCGCCTGCGCTGGCCGGGGGACGAGCAGGATCTGGCCGTGGAGGCGCCCCTGAGCAATGAGCTGCAGGCATTCATCGAGGAGATCGATCGACCGTGACCGCTTTCCGACTCCTGGTGTTCGACTGGGACGGCACCCTCATGGACTCCGAGGCGCGCATCGTCGAGTGCATGTGCGCGGCCGCGGCGGACATGGGAATACCGGTTCCGGAGCGAGCCGCGGTGCGCAACATCATCGGCCTGGGGCTCAGGGAGGCCTCGGATGCGCTGTTCCCGACACTGGCGGACGATGCGCTGGGCGGGCTGGTGGAGCGCTATCGGAACCACTTCCTGGGCGCCGCACACTCGCCGTCGGTGCTGTTCGACGGGGCGCGAGAGACGCTCCTCGGCCTCGAGCAGCAGGGTTATCTGCTGGCCGTGGCCACCGGAAAGGGGCGTCGCGGGCTCGACGAGGCCCTCGGTGCCACCGATCTGGCCGGCGTCTTCCATGCGACCCGCTGCGCGGACGAGACGTTCTCCAAGCCCCACCCGGAGATGCTCCTCCAGGTGATGGACGAGCTCGGGGCGGCGCCGGCCGAGACCCTCATGATCGGTGACACCGAGTACGACATGGAGATGGCCCGCAACGCGGGGACGGCCGCCCTGGCCGTGGCATACGGGGTCCACGGGCGTGATCGCCTGCTGACCCACCGCCCGCTGGGCTGTCTGTCCTGCATCTCCGAGCTGGGGGGCTGGCTCGACGGTGTTGGTGGGGCCGCCTCCGCAAAGGCATCGGCTTGATGGAGGAGGGCAGGATGGGAGACACGGGCGACAAGCTGCGCGGCACCCGGGAAAGGGGGAACGCGCCGGGTGGCGAGGACGGGCAGGTCCGCTGGGAGCGGGATCTGGTCCGGCGCCTTGCGAGCGAGTCCCTGGCCGAGCAGCGGCGCGCCCGCCGCTGGGGCATCTTCTTCAAGCTCCTGGGCTTCGCCTACGTGACCCTGCTGCTTCTCCTGCTGCTGCCGGACAAGCTCCCGCAGGGAAGCCTGAAGGACGGGCACACCGCGGTCGTCGAGATCGAGGGGATCATCGGGCCCGACCAGAAGGCGAGCGCGGACAGCGTGATCGAGGGCCTTCGCGACGCGTTCGAGGACGAGAAGACGAAGGGCGTGATCGTGCGCATCAACAGCCCGGGCGGCAGTCCCGTGCAGGCGGGGTACATCAACGACGAGATCCGACGCCTGAAGGCGAAGTACGAGGACATCTCGGTCTACGCGGTGGTGACCGATCTGTGCGCCTCCGGGGGATACTATGTGGCGGCGGCTGCCGACCAGATCTACGTCGACCGGGCCAGCCTGGTGGGGTCCATCGGGGTGCTGCTCAACGGGTTCGGCTTCACCGGGACCATGGAGAAGCTCGGCGTGGAGCGCCGGCTTCTCACAGCCGGCGAGCACAAGGCACTGTTCGATCCCTTCTCTCCTCTGGAGAAGGGTGAGGTGGAGCACCTCAAGACCATCCTCGATGAGCTGCACGAGCAGTTCATCGCCCGGGTCCGGGAGGGCCGGGGCGACCGCCTCGCCGGCGGCGAGGAGCTGTTCAGCGGGCTGATCTGGAGCGGTGAGCGCAGCGTCGAGCTGGGGCTGGCGGACGGCTTCGGCAGCGCCAGCTACGTCGCCCGCGAGATCATCGGCGCGGAGAAGCTGGTGGACTTCACGCGCAAGGAGGACCTGATGGAACGACTGGCCGAGCGCCTCGGCGCCGGCATGGGCACGGCGCTCGCTCGCCTGCTGGGGCCGGAGTCCCCGCCCGCCGTGTCGTTCTGAGGAGGGGTCCGGCGGGAGGTCAGCAGATCCGCGGCAGCGGGTCGTCCTCGAGCTCCTCGATCACCCGCTGCCCCCCCAGGTCCGTCTCCAGCACCAGCATGGGTCGGCCCTCCTCGACACGGCCGATGAGTGCGGCCCGATCGCCGCCGGGCAGGGCTCGCCAGCGTGCCAGGGCCTCGTCGGCCTGATCGGCCGCGACCACGGCGACCACTCGGCCCTCACAGGCCAGCATCAGCGGATCGTACCCCAGCATCTCGCAGACGGAGACCACCGGGTCGCGGATGGGAATGGAGGGCTCGTGGAGCCGCACGCGCACCCCGCATCCCCGGCCGATCTCGTGGCACACGGTGGCGAGTCCACCGCGGGTGGGATCGCGCATGAAGCGCAGGCCGGGCAGATCCGCCAGCGCGCGGGTGAACGGCAGCACGCTGGCGGAGTCGGACAGGAGGTCCCCGCGCATCCCGAACTGCTCGCGGGCGAGCATCACGCAGATGCCGTGATCACCCACGGGCCCGCTCACCAGAATTCGATCCGCCGGGGCAATGCGGTCCAGGCCGGGGCGCAGGCCCGGCTCGCGCACGCCGAGCCCGGTGGTCGCCAGATAGAGGCCTCCGCCCTCGCCGCGGCGCACCACCTTGGTGTCGCCCGCCACCACGCTCACGCCGGCCTCGGCGGCGGCCCGCCCGACGCTTGCAACGATCCGATCGAGCAGGCTGACCTCCAGCCCCTCCTCGATGAAGGCATTGAGGGCGATGAAGAGGGGGCGCGCCCCGGACACCGCCAGGTCGTTGACCGTGCCGTGCACGCTGAGCGAGCCGATATCGCCCCCCGGGAACTCCAGCGGCTGGACGGTGAATCCGTCGGTGGTCATCAAGATATCCCCCGGCGGAACGGCCACGGCAGCGGCATCCGCGTGGACGTCGAGGGCAGGGTTGGCCAGGTGCCGGGCGAAGATGCCCTCGATCAGCTCACGCATGTGACGGCCGCCGTTACCATGAGCGAGGCCGATGTGGGTGTCCTGCATGGACGTCTCCGCTGTCTGGGGCGGGAAGTTTACCGCAGGGGGCGGCACGGGTCGCGGTCGCGCCGAACGCCAACCCGTCATGTTATTGTCATAGATGAGGGTTGTAATCCCGCAACGCAGCCAGTGCGCGCGTTTCAGGTTCGGGTGCAAGGTGTCAGATCCAAGCATACTGGTCGTCGAGGACGAAGACCCCATCCGCGAGATGCTCCGCGCAACCCTCGAAGGATCCGGATACACGGTCTACGAAGCAGCCGATGCACAGCAGGCGGAGCGCGTGCTGGCCGACGATCGCCCCGACATCATCCTCATGGACTGGATGCTCCCGGGCGCCAGCGGCCTGGACCTGACCCGGCGCATGCGCAAGAACCCCGCGTTTCGCGAGATCCCCATCATCATGCTCACCGCCCGGGGTGAGGAAGGCAGCAAGGTCGCCGGCCTGGACTCGGGCGTGGACGACTACGTCACCAAGCCGTTCTCGACCCGCGAGCTCTTGGCGCGCATCAAGGCCGTCATGCGGCGCGTGCACGGGGCCCCGGAGGAGGAGATCCGGGCCGGCGAGGGCCTCAAGCTCGATCTGGCGCAGCACCGCGTGATTGCCGGGGACCGCACCGTCGAGATGGGCCCCACCGAATTCCGGCTGCTGCACTTCTTCATGACCCATGCGGAGCGGGTATACTCCAGGGGACAGCTGCTGGATCATGTCTGGGGTCCCAGCGTGTACATCGAGGAGCGCACCGTGGATGTGCACATCCGGCGCCTCAGGAAGGCCTTGGAGCCCTCCGGATACGATCAGCTGGTTCAGACAGTTCGCGGCGTGGGGTACCGGTTCTCAACCCAGGTCTGAGCACGCATGGCGACCGACTGGTCGAAAGAGCTCTGGCGCTTCCTGGGAAGCGCCTTTTTGTTTCTGTGCCTGGGACTGCTGACCGGCCGTGTCCTGGCGGCCCTCCTGCTCGGCAGCCTGCTCTACGCCGCCTGGCAGCTTTGGAATCTGTACCGTCTGCAGACCTGGCTGCGGGGCTCGCCGACCCGGCATCCCCCGGATGCGCCGCCCGTGTGGGAGGATGTCTACGGGCGCATCTACCAGATGCAGCAGCGCAACCGGCGGCAGAAGCGCAAGCTCGGGGCCCTCCTCAGCAAGTTCCAGACCTCCACGGCGGCGATGCCGGACGCAATCGTCGTGCTCGGCGCGCGCAACGACATCCAGTGGATGAACGCGGCCGCCCTGCGACTTCTCGATCTCAAGGGGGGGGACATCGGCCACCCGATCGTCAATCTGATCCGCAATCCGGAGTTCGGCGAATACCTGGAGCAGGGGCGGTACGAGATCCCGCTGCAGTACACGCCCACGTTGGGCGGCGACCTTCGCCTCGCTGTCCGGGTCATTCCCTACGGCGCGGATCAACGGCTGCTGCTCGCCCAGGATGTCACCGCGCTGCATCGCCTCGAGCGGGTCCGAAGCGACTTCGTGGCCAATGTCTCGCACGAGCTGCGCACGCCGCTGACCGTTCTGAGCGGCTTCGTGGAGAATCTCCAGGCCGACGATACCGACTGTGCCGAGCGCTGGGCCCGCCCGCTTGCGCTGATGCAGCAGCAGGCAACCCGCATGCAGCGGATCGTCAATGATCTCCTGCTGCTGGCGAAGCTCGAGGCGACGGAGGGCCCGGGGGACACCGAGATGGTGGACGTGGGAGGGATGCTGGCGGCGATCCGTGACGAGGCGAGGGCGCCGGATGCCTCCGGCGTCGCGGAGATCCGGCTGGAGGTGGACCCGAGGCTGCGGCTCAGCGGCAACGCCCAGGAGCTGCGCAGCGCCTTCTCGAATCTCGTGTTCAACGCCGTGCAGTACACGCCCGTTGACGGCAGGATCACCCTGCGCGCCTACCTGCAGGACGAGCGCGCGTGCGTCGAGGTGCAGGATACGGGCGAGGGAATCGCCCCCGAGCACATACCGCGCCTGACCGAGCGTTTCTACCGGGCCGACGTGGGTCGCTCGCGCCGCCGGGGTGGGACGGGCCTGGGCCTGGCCATCGTCAAGCACGTAATGCAGCACCACGGGGGGCGTCTGGAGATCGCGAGCGAGCGGGGACAGGGGAGCCTGTTCCGCTGCGTATTCCCGCGTGCGGCCGTCGCGGTATATCAGAACGGCGACGGGCCCGGAGACGGAGCAGAGCCCCTTTCCGGTGCCGGGGCCTGAGCGGCGGGGCCGGAGAGGAGGGCCGGCCCTCTGCTTACCGCTGGAGCCCGGCCGCGACGGCAGCAGGCTCGAGTATCAGGGGCGTTGGGCCGGATCGGTCGGCCGCAGGCCCTGGCGGCTATGCGCTCAGACCGCATCCGCGCGCAGACGACCATCCCGGGGCGCCCTGACGACGGGGAAAACGGCCGGATCGGACAGGCTGGCAGGAAAGGCTTGCATTCCCCGCCGCGCTGACGTACCAATCCCCGCCAGGCGCACGCGCATCAGAGGCCCGGACCGTGGATCAGTCGCATCTCTACCATCACATCTCCCACCGCTTCAACCAGGAGCTCGAGCAGGTGCGCACCAAGGTCCTGGGCATGGGGGGGCTCGTGGAGCAGCAGCTGGCCGACGCCACCCGGGCCCTGGTTGCCGGGGACACCGGCCTCGCCCAGGAGGTGGTCGCGAACGACTACAGGGTCAACGGCATGGACGTGGCGATCGACGAGCTGTGCACCCATATCCTGGTCCGGCGCCAGCCGACGGCCAGCGACCTGCGCATGGTGCTGACGGTCATCAAGACGACCGCCGACCTGGAGCGGATCGGAGACGAGGCCAAGCGCGTGGCCCGGATGGCGGTGAGCCTCAGCACGAGCGACTTCTCCCGCCGGGTGTTTCTCGGCATCGAGCACCTCGCCGAGCTGGTCCAGCGCATGCTGCACAACGCCCTGGATGCCCTGGCGCGCATGGATGTCGAGGCGGCGGTGTCCACGGCGAAGGAGGACAGCCGGGTCGACTCGGAGTACGAGAACATCATGCGCCAGGCGATGACCTACATGATGGAGGACCCGCGCTCCATCCCGCTGGTCCTTGACGTAATCTGGGCGGCGCGGGCGCTCGAGCGCATCGGCGACCGCTGCTGCAACATCTCCGAGTACGTGATCTACTTCGTGGAGGGGAAGGACGTGCGCCACACCGATCTGACGGCCATCTCCCGCAGCCTCGGCCCCGGCGACTGACGTCTCAGGACGCCTCGGCGTTCCTCACGCC
>JASFUT010000075.1:0-11926 GCA_050050175.1 Chromatiales bacterium | reverse complement strand
CGGGAGTGGGTCGAACGCCTGCGCGTGCTGGAGTATCCGGAGATGCGGCCCAGGATGCGCGCCCGGATGACCGGCGAGGGGCAGGGCGGGGACGCCTGCTCCATCCCGCCGGACTCGCGCTACCGGGGCAACGAGAATCAGCTCTACCGCGTCGAGGTCCACCGCGGCGGTGCGGCCTGGGACGGCACCACCGACCGGGATGGCACCCCCCGGGGCAACCTGGACGACGCGGCCACGTTCGTCTGGTCGCGGGACAATGGCTCGGTGGTCTTCGGGATCATCCGCCAGGAGGGACCGGTGGTGTATCTCGCGAGCCTTGGGCGGGACGCGCGCTCGACGCTTTCGGTCGGCGACTGGGTGGAGATCATGGACGACGACCTGGAGCTCAGGGGCGAGCCGGGTACCCTGGTCCAGGTGGACGCCGTGGACGCGGTGGACATCACGGTGACCTTGAAGGCCTCCGGCGGCACGACACCGGTTTGGCCCGGGTACGACGAGAAGACCACCAGCCATCCGCTGCTGCGGCGCTGGGACCACAGCAAGATCGCGGGCCAGGCCATGCACGAGGGCGCCATCCTTCTGCGGGCGGATGACGGCGAATGGCTTGAGATCGAGGACGGCATTGAGATCGCGTTCCGCAGTGGGCAGACGCAATTTCGCAACGGAGACTACTGGCTCGTCCCTGCCCGGGTGGCCACGGGCAAGATCGAGTGGCCTGAGGATGCCGCGGACCGACCACTCGCCCTGCCGCCGGCGGGAATCCAACACCACTACGCCCCACTGGCCGTCATCCAGGGCGGGGAGGCCCAGGACTGCCGATGCGGCTTCCGTCTCGCGTGCGAGTCCCCCTTGCTGGAGCGGTATGAGGACGAAAAGGGCCCTTCGCCCCGACCGGTGCGCCGCGCCAAGAAGAAGGCCGGCGCCCAGGCAGACAAGAGCCCTTAGCAAAGCGGGGTTGCGCGAGTGGGCAGCTCCGATGCGGGCGGTCTGGTCCTTCTGGAGCACACCTCATCGGCAGCGAAGCCGCTGGGCCTGGACGAGCGAGCTGTACCACGCCCTGTCGTGGGCCCTCTCGGTGCGGACGGCGAGCCGGCACTATCCCGATACCTGGCTCTACACCGACGACGCCGGGGCGGAGTATCTGGTCGATCGGTTGGGGATCCGATTCGCTCATGTGAGCACGCAGCTCAATGATCTCGCCGACCAGGACCCCGACTGGTGGGCACTGGGGAAGCTCTACACCTATCGGGCTCAGACAGAGCCCTTCGTACACATCGACTGCGACGCGTTTCTCTGGCTTCCGCTTCCCCGCCGTCTTGAACGTGCCGAGGTCTTCGCACAAAGTCCCGAGCCGTTTGAGCCGGGCGCATCCTTTTATCAGCCGGAACGGATCGAGTCGGCCATTCTGGGATCAGGCGAGCGGCTGCCGAAGGAGTGGTCCTGGTACCGCAGCAGGCCAGGGCGCCTGCGCGGAGAGTGCTGTGGCATCTACGGCGGATGTCATGTCGGTTTCCTGCGATATGTCGCCGGCCTCGCGATCGGCTTGCTGGAGGATCCCCGGATCCGAGTGGCCATGGCGACCCTCGAAGACAAGCCTCGTCTCATGGTCGTGCTGGAGCAGTTTCTGCCCGCAGCGAGCGTGAGTTACCACGGTCAAAGGCACGACTCACCGTTCCACGGGGTCAGGATGGAATACCTGGTTAATGAGACGCCGGACCTGTTCCGCCCTGGGAGGGCGGCAAGCCTCGGCTTCACCCACCTGCTCGGTGGGGTGAAAAGAATGCCCGCGGTCACCCGTCTGCTCGAGGACCTCGTCTACCGACATGACCGGCGACAATATGATCGATGCGTGAAAGCGGTGCGCGCTCCCAGGTGAGCGTGACTCGCACCCGGGCGACAGGATATGGGCGGACACCCGAAAAAGGAGCGGGCGAGTCAAGCGCCGGGGGCTGTTCCCCGTCGGGACAGGCTGCGCCTCTTCATTCGCCGGACCGGACCATGAAGAGGAACAACAGCAGGGCAGCCGCCAGGGCCAGGGTCCCCCCGAAGGCGAAGGTGTACACGGGTGCCAGGTCCCAGAGCAGCCCGGCGACGACTCCCGCGGGCAGGGCCGCCAGGCTGGTGGCCATGTGATAGGCGCCCAGGGCGGTGCCGCGGGTCTCCTCGTGAGCCAGGTCGGAGACCAGGGCGCGCTCGTTGGCCTCGACGAGGGCGTAGTTGAGTCCGTAGAGGACGAACAGGCCCAGCAACGGCATCAGGGACTCGGCGAAGACGAAGCCGGCGCAGACCGCGGCGAACAGCAGGTAGCCGGCCACCAGTACCCTGGGCCGGCCGACACGGTCGGAGAGGATGCCGGCCGGCACGGCGAAGACGGTGAAGACGATCTGGTAGACGCCGTAGAGCAGGATCGGGACCGCCACGCCGAGGCGGTTCTCGAAGACACCCCGGGAGGCGAGGACGAAGAACATGTAGCTGAAGTTGGCCAGCGCGTAGAGGAAGGCGATGGCGACGAACAGGCGCAGGCGCTTCGGCAGCGCGCCGAGCCTGGGCAGGGCGCGAGGCCGGTCGTGGCCGTCGTCTGCCTCACGCACCGCCAGCAGCGGCACCAGGCAGAGGAACCCGATCACGCCGGCTACGGCGAAGATATGGGTGAGCTCGAGCTCGAGCCACCAGTAGAGGCCGAAGGCCGCCAGCGTGCCCAGCACGGCACCGCCGCTGTCCATGGCTCGATGCACGCCGAAGCCGCGGCCCCGCGTCTTCCTCTGTGTGGAGGCCGCGAGAATCGCGTCGCGGGGCGCCGAGCGCAGGCCCTTGCCGAGGCGCTCCGCCGAGCGCAGCAGCAGGACCATCGGCCAGCTCGCCGCCACGGCGAGCAGCAGCTTGGCCAGGGACGAGAGCAGGTATCCGGACACCACGAACCCCTTGCGCCGGCCCATCCGATCGGACCAGTACCCGGCGACCAGCTTCGCTAGACTGGCCAGGCTGTCGCTGATCCCGGAGATCAGCCCGATGGCGAGCCCGCCGCCGCCCAGCTGGCCGACGAACAGCGGCAGTATCGGCAGGATGATCTTGCTCGAGGTGTCGTTGATGAAGCTGACCGCACCGAGCAGGAGGACGTTGCGCCGTCCCGGCTGCCCCAGCGTCCCGTCCCCCCGGTCTTCCGGCATCATGGTTTCTCCTCTTCGGCCCGCCGAGAGTATACGGGTCCCCCGTGGCGGGTCTAAGCGGCCGGCAGTGAGCGTCGGGCCGGACCCGGCGGAGCACATCAGACAGAACCTCTGCCGCCACCTTGGCCCGAGGGGAACCCGGGGTCCGAAAAACAGTACTAAACAAGTATCCATTGATAGCGACCCGACCCGTGCTCAGGCTCAGCAGACTGACGGACTACGCCATCGTGATCCTGGCCTGTCTGGCCCGGCAGGAGCGCCATGTCGCCGCCGCGCGGGCCCTGGCGGAGCAGACGGGGGTTCCGCGGCCGACCACGGCGAGGGTGTTGAAGCTCCTGAGCGGCGGGGGCCTGCTGCGATCGACAAGGGGGAGGCAGGGCGGCTACGGCCTCGTCCGTCCCCCGGCGGAGATCACCCTGAACGACGTCGTCGAGGCGGTGGAGGGGCCCGTCGGGCTGACCGAGTGCAGCCGCGAAGACGGCAGCTGCGACCTGCGGGACGGCTGCAGGGTCGGTGGGCACTGGCCGCTGATCAGTGCCACACTCCGGGGAGCCCTGGGCCGCATCAGCCTGGAGCAGCTGGCGGCGCCGCCGACCGAAGCCGCCCAGCGACACGCGCGAAGCCCCTGACGGGCGCTTCGCGCTCAGCCGACGGAGAGGATTGCATGACCGCAGCTCGAGAACGGATCCGCAGGTCCCCATCCCCCGCGTGGGACGTGGACGCGGTGCGCCGGGACTTCCCGGCCCTGGACCAGCAGGTGCGGGGTCTGCCGCTCGCCTACCTCGACAACGCCGCCACGGCCCATAAGCCGGAAGCCGTCATCGATGCGGTGGCGGACTTCTACCGCCGGGACTACTCCAACGTCCACCGCGCCGTGCACACGCTGGCCGAGCGGGCCACGGCGGGCTATGAGGGCGCCCGGGAGCGGGTCCGCCGGTTCATCAACGCCCGCTCCGCGGCCGAGATCGTATTCGTGAGGGGCACGACGGAGGCCGTCAATCTGGTGGCCAACGGCCTGGGGCAGGGCTGGCGCGAGGGCGACCGGGTGGTGCTCACCACCATGGAGCACCACGCCAACATCGTCCCCTGGCAGCTGCTGCGGGAGCGAACGGGCATAGAGATCGCGGTCCTTGCGGTCACTCCCGAAGGGGAGCTCGAGCTCGATCGGCTCGAGGGACTGCTGGACGGGCGCACCCGGCTGCTGGCCCTGACCCACGTCTCCAACGTGCTGGGCACGGTCAACCCGGTGCAAGAGATCGTGCGCATGGCCCACCGCCAGGGTGTCCCCGTGCTGGTCGACGGGGCCCAGGCGGTCCCGCACCTGCGCGTGGACGTGCAGACCCTGGATGCCGACTACTACTGTTTCTCCGGCCACAAGATGTTCGGGCCCACGGGGATCGGCGTCCTTTACGGGAAGGCCGACCTCCTCGCGGCGCTTCCGCCCTGGCAGGGGGGCGGGGAGATGATCCGCCGGGTCACCTTCGAGCGTACCCGCTACGCGAAGCCGCCCCAGCGGTTCGAGGCGGGCACCCAGCACATCGCGGGGGCGGTGGGGCTTGCGGCCGCCATCGAATATCTGGAGGCACTCGATCCGGACGCCATGGCCCGTCACGAGCAGGCCCTGTTGGAGCACGCCACGGCGCGGCTGAGGGAGATCACCGGGCTGCGCGTCTTCGGCGAGGCCGGGAGCAGGGCACCTGTGATCTCTTTCCTGGTGGACGGCGTGCATGCCCATGATCTCGGCACCCTGCTCGACCGCAAGGGCGTGGCGGTGCGCACGGGCCACCACTGCGCCATGCCGCTGATGGACTTCTACGGCGTCCCGGCGACGACGCGCGCCTCCCTGGCCTTCTACAACACGACCGAGGAGGTGGACCGCCTGGCCGATGCCATCGCCGACGCGCGGGACGTGCTCGCATGAGCGAGGGCCTCGAAGACCTCTACCAGGAGATCATCCTGGACCACAACCGCCATCCGGCGAACTTTCGCCCGATGGCGGATGCCACCCGTCGCGTGGAGGCCGACAACCCCCTGTGCGGGGACCGGCTGGAGATCTTCCTCAAGCTGGAAGGCGACCGGATCGTGGACGTCAGCTTTCAGGGCAGCGGCTGCGCCATCTCGGTTGCGTCCGCCTCCCTGCTCACCCAGCGGCTCAAGGGAGCCACGGTGGAGGAGGCCGAGCGGCTCTTCGAGACGGTGCACGCGGCTCTGACCGGGGAGCACGCCGAGGCGGACCAGGCGGTGGACTGGGAGGCTTTGGGCGACCTGGCGGCCCTGGCCGGGGTGCGCCGTTATCCCATGCGCGTGAAGTGTGCCACCCTCAGCTGGCACGCCCTCAAGGCTGCCCTCGAGGGCCGGGACGACGAATGGGTCACGACCGAGTGAGCACCGCCGCGCCCGCTCAACCGTCCCCGGCCAGCGCGGCCCGCAGCGCCGAGCGGATATCCGGGTAGCGGTAGTGCCGCCGGGCCTGAAGATGGCGCTCGGGGATTACCTTCTGTCCGGTCAGATACAGGTGCGCCATCTCCCCCATCAGCACGCGCAGCACCCAGCCCGGCACCCGAAGCAGGACCGGTCGGCTCAGAAGCTCCCCCAGCGTCCCGGCCAGGGCGCGATTGGTGACCGGCTGCGGGGCGGTGTTGTTGAAGGGCCCTGAAGCGGTTCGGTCGCGCATGAAGTCGAGAAAGATGGCGATCAGGTCGTCGAGATGAATCCAGGAGATCCACTGATCGCCGGGGCCGGCCACGGCGCCCAGGCCCTTGCGGAAGGCCGGCGTCAGCCCGGAGAGCGGCCCGCCTCCCGGCCCCATCACGGCGCCGGTTCGGGAGATGCATACCCGTACGCCGTATCGCTCGGCCTTCAGCGCAGCGTCCTCCCACTGCCGGCACAGGAGCGATTGATACTCTTCGCCGGGCGGGTCGGACTCCGTCAGGGCCTCGCCGCCGCGGGCCCCGTAGTACCCCACCGCGGAGCCGCTGATGAGCAGGGCCGGCCTGCGGCGGGCCTTGGCGATATAGGCGATCACCCGCTCCGTGGTCCCCACGCGGCTGTCGATCAGTGCCTGCCTGACCCGTGCGTTCCAGCGCTCGCTCGCCAGGTTCTTGCCCGCGAGATTGACGACGACCTCCGGGGCGGAGTCCCCGTGGAGCTCGGTGAGCTCTTCCACCGCGGCGACGCGTCCCTTGAAATGCGCCAGGGCACGGCGGCGGTCCCGGGTCAGCACGGTGACCCGGATGCCCGACTCGAGGCAGCGCTCCGCCAGCGCGGTGCCGATGAAGCCCGTGCCGCCGGTGATCAGCACGTGACCGGGCAGGTCCTGGCTCTTCGTGCGGGTCATGCCGGGAGTCTAGCCCCCCGGACGACGGCCGATGCCGCTCTCTCGCCACACGGGTCGGGCGCCGGCCGGCGCAGCCGGTTAGGCGGTACGGCGGGCGGCATCGCGCCGCAGACGCCTTCTGCGAGGCCGGGATGGCTTATGCTCACCGGACGTGATCCGAATTCGATAGCGGGGACCTGAAGATGGACATCACCGACGTTTGGGAGGAGCTCGTCAAGGACGGCGGGCGCATCGTCTACCTGGTCATGGACGGCCTGGGCGGCTCGCCCCATCCCAGCACCGGCCTCACCGCCCTGGAGACGGCGGACTCACCCAATCTGGACCGCCTGGCCGGGGAGTCCTCCTGCGGCCTGCTGGAGATGGTGGGACCCGGCATCACCCCCGGGAGCGGGGCGGGGCATCTGGCGCTCTTCGGCTACGACCCGCTGCGCTACCGCATCGGCCGCGGCGTGCTGTCCGCGCTGGGCATCGACTTCCCGCTGCGCCACGGCGATCTGGCGGCCCGGGTCAACTTCGCCACCCTGAACGCCGAGGGTGAGGTCACGGACCGCCGCGCCGGGCGCATCCCCACCGAGCTCAACCGCCGGCTGTGCCGCAAGGTGCTGGATGCGGTGGACCTGGACTTCGACGGCGAGGTCTTCTTCGAGACCGAGGCGGATCACCGTGCCGTGCTGATCCTGCGGGCGGGGGGCCTGAGCGACGACCTTACGGACACCGATCCCCAGGCCACGGGGGTCGCCCCGCGCCCCGTGGAGGCCCGATCCGAAGGCGCGGAGAAGAGTGCCCGCCTGCTGCAGGCGTTCGTGAAGCAGGCCCACGCCGCGCTGGCCGGGGAGGAGCCGGCCAACGGGCTGCTGCTGCGCGGGTTCCAGCTGCATCAGGCGCTGCGAGGCATGGAGGAGCGGTTCGGCCTGAAGGGCCTGTGCATCGCCGGCTATCCGATGTACCGCGGGCTGAGCCGGCTGCTGGGCATGGACGTGATCGACGCCCCGTCGGATACCGCGAGTCTGTTCCGGACCTTCGAGGAGCGATACGACGATGGCCACGACTTCTACTTCATCCACGTCAAGGGTACGGACTCCGCCGGCGAGGACGGGGACCTGGCGCGCAAGGCGGCGGTCATCGAGGAGGTGGACCGGCAGCTGCCCAGGCTGCTCGGAGTCCGGCCCGACGTGCTCGTGGTCACCGGCGACCACTCCACCCCGGCCGCCATGTCGGCCCACAGCTGGCACCCGGTCCCGGTCCTGCTCCACGGGCCCAACGTGCGCCGGGACGCGGCGGAGCGATTCGACGAGAGGTCCTGCCTCAACGGTGCTCTGTCCCTGCGCCCGGGCATGCACCTGCTGGGTATCGCCCTGGCGAATGCCGGGCGGCTGCAGAAGTTCGGGGCCTGAGCGGCGGTTCATGCAGCCCCCGGCCCGCCGGGCGGTTCGGGGCATTGCCCCCACCGGCGGCGGATTTGCGGGCCTGGCGGGCTGCGAGGTCGCTCCGGGGGTCCCGGGACGGCCGCCGATTCAGGCTGGACCGCGAATTGCTCGCACCGGTGAGTCCCCGAGGCCGCGGCTTCTGCGCGGGAGTCCCCGCGTCCGTCCGCGGGTCCAACGGGAAAGGGGCCGCGATGCGGCCGTGAGCCACCGGATATGACAGAGCGAGGAGCGAGCCATGAGAGTGCTGGTGATCAGTGCCGACAACTTCGAGGACAGTGAGCTGACCCGCCCGGTCGAGGCCCTGCAGCAGCAGGGCATCGACGTGGACATCGCCTCCCTGGAGGCCGGGATCATCACCGGGAAGAAGGGCACCGAGGTGCGGGCGGGCCTGGCCGTGACCGACGTCGATTCCGCGGGGTACGACATGCTGCTCCTGCCCGGCGGCAAGGCGCCTGCCCGTCTCCGTGAGTCCCCGGCGGTACTTGATCTGGCACGGACCTTTGCCGGCAGCGGCAAGCCTGTGGCGGCCATCTGCCACGGTCCGCAGATCCTCATCTCGGCGGGCCTCGCCGAAGGTCGGACCATGACGAGCTACAAGTCGGTCGGCAGGGAGCTCGAGGACGCCGGGGCCCGCTACGTGGACGAGGAAGTGGTCACGGACGGCAACTTCATCACCTCCCGGCAGCCCGACGACCTGCCGGTCTTCATCGACCGGATGCTGGAGGCCCTCAGGGCGGAAGCGGGCGCCGCATGAGCTCGAGCTCCTGACGGAGCGGCGTGGGTCCGCCGGCCGCGGGGCGTGCGCGGTCGCGACACCCGCTGATCAGAGGCTCTCAGCCGGTGGCCGGACACTGCCCGGGCGGGCCATGAGCGGCCGCGACGGGGCGCCTGCGGGAGGCTGCGCGGGGGTCTGGTTCAGTCCCTGCCGGGATTTCCCAATCGCCGCGTGAGCCAGGCATCCAGCCAGGCCAACCGCTGCGCTTCGGGCGCCCCTACGCGGGCCGCCCGGTCGCGCATCTCCAGCGCCTTGTCGCGGTAGCGGGCCTTCATCAGGTCGTTCGCGCTGCGGTGCAGCAGGGCATAATCCCGGGCCATCAGGGCGTAGGCGTAGCCGTTGTCCTCGTCGAGCTCCACCGCGTCTTCCAGCGCCGCGATGGACGCCTTGTAGTCCCCGAGACGGTAGTGGAGAAACCCCTTGACGCTGTAGCCGAAGGGGTCCCGGGGACGCAGCTCGATGTATCGCTCGATCTCCTTGAGGGCAGTCCGGTACTGGAAGAAGCTGTTGACGTTGTATATGGCGGCGTATCGGTAGGGCTCCGGGCGCTGCGGGGCGAGCTTCTTGGCGCGCTGAATGAGCGGTCGCACGTGGTTGGGCCGCCGTCCGGTGACGACGTTCAGGCGCATCAGGCCGATGGTCGCCTCCACGTCGTCGGGATCGGTCTCCAGCGCGGCCCGAAGCTCGCTCATGCGCCGGGCAATGGCCTGGTCGTCGGCGCAGCGGTAGAGGTCGTCGCCCGTGAGCGGCAGGTCCTTGGCGGTGGACTGCCAGGCCTTGTCCATGAGGCCGGCGTAGGGGTAGGGGCCCTGGGCCACCTGCCATTTCGGACTCTCGGCCATCACCACCAGGCGGCGCTGATGGACGATGTCGAACCGCCAGCCGTCGCCCGTGTCGCAGAACAGGAAGGGCGCGTTCTCCCAGCCGTCCACGGCGCCGAACCAGATCACCGCGTGGCCGTCGCGGCGCAGCACCTGGTAGTCCGCGTCGCGCCAGTGGTCCAGCCATTCGACCGCGCGGGGATCCGGGCTGTCCGGATCGCCCATCGCCAGGCGGGTCATCGCCGTATACGGATCGGTCTCTATGGCGTCGCCCTCGCCGGCCCACTTGGTCAGCATGACCTCCCAGGCCTCGGCGGGTGAGCGGGCGCCCCGGCCGCCCAGCGCCGCGGGTGCCTGCTCCCGCCCCCGCCCGTATCGGTCGAGCTCACGCCGGGCCCCCGCACCGCCGGCGAGGAGCTCGGCATCGGCCCGGGCAATCATCCCGGGCGTGTAGTCGCCCTGGGCCTCGGTCTCGGCACGCCGCTCGATCTCCTCCATGACCGCCACCAGGCCGGTGCCGATGTCGCCGGCGCGATAATAGGGGCCGAGCTGGAGGTCCTCCACGTAGCCGCTGAACGCGTCGGTGAACACGGGCTCGAGCTGATAGCTCACCTCCAGCTTCACCTGCCGGGTATCGTCCACGAGCAGGAGCAGCAGGCCGCGACCCTCGTGGCGGGCGCCGATGCGCCAGCGGTTGACCAGGTCGACCGCCAGCGTCTCGAGGCTGTGGCCTTCCGGAAGCCTGGCCAGGCTCACGATCAGCGCCTCGATGTGAAAGCGCGAGCCCATGCGTCTCAGGAAGTGGTGGGCGCCCTCCTCGTAGTGCCGCAGTACCCCTGCGTAGTCGAACAGGTACCGGTCGGACTGGGGCCGGGCGGCCAGCGTGAAAGGCTCGAGGTCCGCGGGTCCGTCCGACCCGCCGCGGTCAAGGGCCAGGATAGTCCAGAGCGCTGCGCCGCCCAGGGCCGCGGCTGCGCCGAGAATCAGGACGAGCAACGGTCTGCGCATGGCGCTTCCCCCGCTGTGGACAGGGCGCGCGTCGGAGGCCGCGGGACGCCGCCGCGGGTCCTCACCCGCCCCTTCTCCCGAAGGGGTCGTCCAACGTCTTCAGCGCCTTCGACTCCGCCTCGAAGTAGGGTTTCGACTCGAACGCCATCATGTCCGCGATGATATTGGACGGGAAGGTCTGCAGCCTGGTGTTGTAGCGGCGCGAGAGCTCGTTGTAGTTGCGCCGCTCGATGGCCAGGCGGTTCTCCGTCCCCTCGATCTGGTCCTGCAGCCGCACGAAGTTGCGGCTGGCCTTGAGATCCGGATAGTTCTCCACCACCGCGAACAGGCGGGCGAGGGCGGACTCGACCCGGCCCTGCGAGGCCTCGAGCGCCTTGATCTGCTCGACCGTCTGCGGCGTGTCGCTGCCGAGGGTGCCCGTCACCTGGATCGCGTCGGCACGGGCCCGGGTCAGCTCGGTGAGGGTCTCGCGCTCGTGCTCGGTGTAGGTCTGCACCGCATCCACCAGCAGGGGCACCAGGTCCAGCCGTCGCTGGTAGACGTTCTCCACCTGTGCCCAGCCTGCATTGACCTGCTCGCGCGCCCCCACCAGGCCGTTGTAGAGGATCGCCACCAGGGCGGCCAGCACTGCGACCACGCCGACGCTCAGGATGCCGAGGGACAGGGGAAGGGAACGGTTCATGGTCTGGGTCCTCTCTTCAGTCAGTCCGGACAGATCGATCAGCCGCCCCTCGGGCACATCGGCCTCCGAGGTCTGAGCCACGGGTACCCCGGTCCCGCCCACGCCCGCGCTGAGCAGCCAGTGGGTTGCCGCACCGAGGACGAAGAAGGCCGCCAGGAAGCCGAGCAGGAGCCACAGGCGTCGCCGCTCCCGGGCCGGCCGCGCGGCCCGGCGCAGGGGCGCCTCGTGCTCGTCGCGGGCGGAAAGGACGCCCCGCAGGCGCTCGGCCTCGTCGGTGGTGAGCTTGCCCTGGGCGAGCATGCGCTCTATGCGTTCCTGGTCGGTGAGCTCGGTCATCCTAGAGATTCTCGATGAGCCGCATGCCCTGCTTTGGCGGGATGCGACCCGCCTCGATCGCGTCCAGAACCGCGCGCTTCTCGTCCTCGTCCCTGGCCTGCTCGGCCTGGAGCCGCTCGATCAGGCGGTCGAGCCGGCTGCGCACCGTGGGATAGGAGACGCCCAGGATCGCGGCCGTGCGCTTGAGGCTCCCGCTGGCCAGCACGAAGATCTCGACCAAGCGCTGCTCTTCCACGCCCAACCTGTAGAGGCGGGGTGTGGCGAATGTGGCTTCAACCGCCACCCCGCAGTCCTCGCAGGTGAGCTTGCTGATTCGCATGGTGCCCCCGCAATAGGGACAGCCGTGGTGCGGAACGGACATTTGGCTGGCGCT
>JASFUT010000074.1:0-11990 GCA_050050175.1 Chromatiales bacterium | reverse complement strand
CCCACCGGGGAAGGGTGGAGAAGTCGATCAGATGCGTCCCCGACTCCAGCCACACGTGCGGGTGGATCGGATGGCGTGCGGCGGTACCGGGCGCATAGACGATGGTGCCGAGACGAAGGGCCGTCGCAATGCCGCGCGCGGCCAGCAGCCGCTGGCCCGCAAGGGCGTAATAGAGGCAGGCGCGCAGCATCGCCCAGTCGGGGGGCCTGGTTTCGGCTGCGAGCCGCTCTACCTGCGGGGCAATCCCGGCTACGGCGCGGACGACAGGATCGGCCCCGGGCGCCGGCGGGCAGGTGCCGGCCGTGCAGACGCCGAGTCCCAGCAGCGCCGCCAGCACCAGGTGCGGCTTCGTCCGGCTGCGCGCTGTTTGGCCCGGCCGTGCACTGTGATCCACACCCACCGCACCATCGCGGTCCTCGTCCGAAGCGCGCCTGAGGGGTGATCGGCCAGCGTGTCGGGCCAGGGTCAACACCGGTTCTCCTTTCGAGACTTGGAGCCGCGGATTGTATCGTCGATTCGCGACCCGTTGCGGGGGCCGGGGCCGGGAGCGAGGGGTTCCGGGCAGGCCATGGCGCCCTCGGGGCGCTCGGCCTCGCGCTTTCGGGGTCGTTGACGCAAGCCGCGGGCGGGCGTAGCTTTCAGGAAGGTAGGCCTGGGTTGGCGCGCAAGTCACGCTGGCTCGTTGGCATCGTGTCGAGCCGCCGGAGAACGGCAAGGGCCGCGCCGGAACCGCCATCACCCGGCCGGCTGGGCCCCAACACCGAAGGGTCTGAGTATGGAGCTGTCGTTCCTCGGGTCAGGGTCCGCTTTTTGCCTGAGTCCCGACAACTACCAGTCGAACCTGCTCCTGACGAGCCCGGGCGGGCGCCGCCTGCTGCTGGACTGCGGCTCCGACGCGCGTTTCTCCCTGGCGGCATTGGGGCTGTGCTACGGCGACATCACGGATATCTACATCAGCCACCTTCACGCGGACCACGTGGGCGGTCTGGAGTACATGGGCTTCTCCTCCCGGTTCGGCGACGGCGGCGGGCTGCAGAACCTCTACATCAGCGATACCCTGGTCGACGACCTCTGGAAGCACTCCCTGTCCGGCGGCATGGGGATGATCGAAGGGGTTGACGCCGGGAAGCTCAGCGATTTCTTCGTGCCGCACCCGGTGCCCGCCACGGGCAGTTTCAAGTGGGAGGGCGTGGAGTTTCAGCTGGTGCCCACCCCGCATGTCGTCGGGGACCGGGCCACCATGTACAGCTACGGGCTGGTGTTCGAGACGGACGGGCAGAGGGTGTTCTTCACCTCGGACACCCTGTTCGCCTTCGAGCGGCTTGCCGGCTGCCTCGAGCAGGCGGACCTGGTGTTTCACGACTGCGAGACCTCGGAGGTCCCGACCGGGGTCCACGCGCACTATCGCGAGCTGCTCGGCCTGCCCGAGGAGATCCGACGCAAGACCTGGCTCTACCACTACAGCGACGGCCCCCTGCCGGACGCACTCGCCGACGGGTTCAGGGGGTTCGTGCGCCGCGGCCAGGTGTTCCGTCTGGGCCGGGAGCCGGCCGCCCTCAGCGCGGTGCGGGCGGACAGGGGTTGAGGGCCCCGCTCCCTCAGTAGTAGACGGCATTCCGCCTCGTCCTGCATTGGACGTCCTCGATCCCGACCCCCTTTTGAATCGCCGGTCCGCGGACCTCGCGTGCTGAGGAGCCGCCCTGGGGGATATCGTGGACGACGTCCGTCGCCCGGCCCCGCCGGCCGTCGCCGTAGCCCCACTCGCAGGTGAGCCACAGGGTGCGCAGTCGCCGGGAGGCCGGGTTGCGCACCACTACCCGCGCCACGGGCCGGTCGAGACCCTCGCCCTCCTCCAGGTGGGTCTCCTCGATGTGGACGCTTTGGGCCAGGGAACAGGGCGGTGCCAGCATCAGGGCGGCCGAGAGCAGCATTCTGTGCATGGGGGTTCCTTTCTCGGCTGTGCTCTTCCCAGCGATCCGGCAGGACGGGTCCGGCGGCCGGGCGTCAGCGGAAGGCCAGATCCCGCAGGAAGAGCGCGATCTGGGGGAAGGCGATCAGCAGGACGGTGGTCATCAGCAGCATCACGATGAACGGCGGCGTCCCCCTGATCACGTCGAGATAGGGTCGCCGGAAGATGGCGATGGCGGTGAACAGGTCGCAGCCGAACGGCGGGGTGGCCGAGCCGATGGCGGCCTGGAGGGTCACCAGCGTACCCACCAGAACGGGGTCCAGGCCCGAGGCGGCGATCACTGGCGCGAAGATAGGCGTCAGGATCAGGATCACCACGATGGGGTCGACGAACATGCAGCCGACGAAGTAGGCGACGGCGATGACGACCAGCACGAGCAGCGGATTCTGCCCGGCGGAGGCCACGAAGTCGCCCAGGATCATGTCCGGGATCTGCGCGAACGAGACGATCCAGGAGAACGCCGCACCTGCGGCCACCAGGACGAACACCACCGCAGTGATAAGCCCGGTGGACAGGGCGATCGCCGGGATCTCGGTGATCCGCACGGCGCGGAACACTCCCACCTCGAGGATCAGGGCGTAGAGCACGGACATGGCGGCCGCCTCGGTCGGGCTGAACAGACCCGTGTAGATCCCGCCGATGATGATCACGGGGAAGCCCATGGGCAGGGCGGCCCTGCGCAGAGCCTGAACCCGCTCCGGCCAGTCCGCCCGCGCCTGGGGCGGTATGCCCTGACGTACGGAGGCAACGTAGGCGTAGGCGGAGAACAGCACCAGAATCAGCAGGCCGGGCCCGATCCCGGCGATGAAGAGCTCACTGACCGAAGTGCCTGAGACCACCCCGTACACGATCATGCCGATGCTCGGCGGGATGAGGAGGGCGATGTCGCTGGCGTTGATGATCAGGGCGATGGCGAAGCTGTCCTTGTAGCCCGCCTCGAGCAGCCTGGGTCTGAGGGGGCCGCCCATGGCCACCACCGTGGCCTGGGTGGAGCCCGACACCGCCCCGAACAGGGTGCAGCTCACGGCCGTGGTGATGGGCAGCCCGCCGCGCAGGTGACCCACGAAGCGCGAGACCACCTCCAGGAGGCGGTCCGCGGTGTGGCCCTTGGTCATGATGTCGGCGGCGAAGATGAACATGGGCACCGCGGTGAGCACCGTGGGCTTGACGCCGCCGATCATCTGCTGGATCAGCACCATCGGATCGATGAAGGCGAAGTAGGCGAGGGTCAGGGCCAGCGCGGCGGCGGTCAGGGGCACCATCATGGGGAAGCCCATGAACAGCAGCACCACCATCACGGCCACCAGCAGGGTCAGCACGCCGGCCCCCCGGGGACCGCGGCTCGCGGCGCGGTCTCAGTCACCGGACCCGGGCTCCTCGTAGGCGTCCTTCTGCTGGAACGAGAGATAGGTGTCGGCGGTGGTGAGATTGCGGACCGTCGCCAGCAGGTACTGGACGCCGCCCAGCGTCAGCCCGACGGGCACCCAGACGTAGATGGCCCAGAGGGGCACCCGGAGCACCGGGGTCACGCTGCCGATGCGGTGTATGAGGTCCACGTACCGGATCGCATACCAGGCCAGCAGGAGCAGGAGCAGCCCGGTGCCCAGGGAGATGACCACCATGAGCGCCTTGCGCGGGAACCCGTCCAACTGGTCGTAGACGGCGGACATGCGAATGTGCCGGGCGTGGCGCACGCCGTAGCCGATGCCCATGAAGGTGATCAGGATCATCAGGATCTGGTTGATCTCCTCGGCGAAGATGAGGCTGTGATCGAACAGGTTGCGCCCGATCACGTTGGCGATGCTCACCGCCGCCATCAGGATGACACCGCCGGAGAGCATCAGCTTCTCCACCGTCTCGATGCCCCGGTCGAAGCGTGCCAGCAGGGCCAGGAGCCGGGCTGTTGATGGACTGCGGGCCATCGGGGCCTCCATGAACGCCGAGGCTACAGCATAGGGAACCGCCCCGTGCGATGCACCCCCTTCAGCCGCGGGATGTGCTAGCTTGGACCCGACAGGCCCATTGCGTGGAGTGAGGATGCATCGCGTATCCAGGCTGCTCGGACTCGTCTTTCTGTCGCTGCTGGCCCTCAGCGCCCAGGCCGCGGAGCGGCACTGGCGCTTCGCCATCGAGGAGATCCGGGGCAGCGTCCAGGACCGCTACGCACAGCGCTTCAAGGACCTCATCGAGGAGCGCACGGACGGGCGCGTCGAGGTCACCGTGTATCCCTACGGCGCCCTGGGCACTTCCGCCCAGGTGACGGAGCTGGTGCAGATGGGGATCATCGAATTCGCCTTCGCCTCGCCCGGGCATCTGGGAGCGGTGGTTCCCGAGTCGCAGGTGTTCACGCTGCATTTCGTGCTCTCCCCGGACGAGGAGGTCACCCATCGGGTGCTGAGCGACAGCGCGCCCCTCTACGCGGTCCTCCGACCCGCCTACCGCCAGCGCCTGCTGCACCTCCTGAGCGTGGTTTCCGAGGGCTGGATGGCCTGGACGGCCGATCGTCCCCTCCGGGCGCCGGAGGACTTCGAGGGCCTGAAGATACGCACCATGGTCTCGCCGCTGCTCATGGACGTCTACGAGGCCTACGGCGCCACGCCGACCCCCATGGCCTACTCGGAGATCTACAGCGCGCTGCAGCTGAACATGATCGACGCTCAGGTCAACCCCGTGTTCGCCATCGAGGAGATGAGCTTCTACGAGGTCCAGGACGACATGATGCTGCCCCGGCACATGGCGTTCATCACGACGCTGGTGACCAACCCGGCGTTCTACGACGGCCTGCCGGAGGACCTGCGCAAGGTGGTGGACGGCGTCGTGGAGGAGCTCGAGGACTACGTCTTCGAAGTGCAGCGTGACCTCAACGACCGCCGGCTCCAGACCATCCGCGACGCCAGCGACATCGCCATCATCACCCTCGACGACGGCGAGCGCGCCCGCTTCCGCGAGGCCAGCATGCCGGTGAGGGAGCGCTATCTGGAGAAAGGGGGAGCCCGGGCCGGGCAGGTGCTGGACACCCTGCTCGGGGAGATGGACAGGGTCGAGCGGCAGGGCTCGGACTAGCCCGCTGCGGCCCCGTCGCCCGCAGACCGGGGCAGATCCACCACCGCGTCGTTCCTATGAGCCGCCCGCGGGGACGGGGCGCCGCTGGGTGGCCGCCAGGACCCCCTGCCGCGCGCCCCGTGGTGGGCCCGGGTCTTGCACTGCAAGCCCCTGACACACCAAGCGCCCCGAGCGCAATCGGCCTTCGAGGTTGCGGCCGGGGCCCCCAGTGCGCCGACCGATGTGGCGGCCGAGGAGCGTATCCGATGATCTTCAAGCAGTTCTATCTGGAAAGCCTGGGTCATGCCTCCTATTTCCTGGGCTCCGAGGAGACGGGAGAGGCGCTGGTTCTCGACTGCCGGCGGGACGTGGATACCTATTTCCACGAGGCGCGCGAGCGGGGCATGCGGATCCGCTACGCCTGCGACACCCACCAGCACAACGACTACGTCACGGGCATCTGCGAGCTGCCGGACCGGGGGGACATCCAGCTGCTGGCCGGCGCGCGCGCCGAGCTGGGCTACGAGGTCAGGGCCATGGAGGACGGGGAGCGCCTGGGGATGGGCGAGGTGGCGCTGGACTTCATGCACACGCCGGGGCACACCCCCGAGCACATCAGCCTGCTGGTCACCGACCGCTCCCGCGGGGAGGAGCCCGCACTGCTGTTCTCCGGCGGTGCGCTCCTGGTCGGCGACCTGGCCCGCCCCGACCTGCTCGGCGGCGGGGAGGAGACCCGGCGCAATGCCGAGGCCTTCTGCCGGACACTGCAGAGCAAGATTCTCACTCTGCCGGACTTCGTGGAGGTCTACCCCACCCACGTGGCCGGCTCGCTGTGCGGGGGCAACATCGGCAGCCGGCTGTCCACCACCATCGGCTACGAGCGGCGCATGAACGAGTTGCTGCGCAATCTCAGCTCGACCGATGAGTTCGCGCGCCAGTGCATGGATCTGGAGAACCTGCCGGCGGTGCCTCCGTACTGGCCTCGGATGCGCAGGCTCAACGAGGACGGTCCGCCGCGGCTGGGCGTGCTGGCGGACCCGCCTCCGCTCGGCGTCGAGGAGCTCGAGCGCTGCCGCGACGACGGCGCTGTGGTGCTGGACTGCCGCTCGCCGGAGGCCTTCTCCGCCCATATCCCGGGCGCGCTGAACGTGGGCATCGGCAACGCCTTCGCCACCTGGGCGGGCAGCGTGGTGCCCTACGACCGCCCGGTGGTGCTGGTGATCGAGCGCCCGGAGGATCTCTGGGAGGTGTGCTGGCAGCTGCTGCGCATCGGCTACGATCTGCCCAAGGGCTGGCTGGCAGGAGGGATGCTCGCCTGGCGTACCGCCGGCAAGGACATCGAGGTGATGCCCCAGTGGACGGTGCACGAGCTGCGCCGCGCGATGGACAGGGACCGCGATCTGATGATCCTCGACGTGCGCCAGCCGGCGGAGTGGGCCGAGGGGCACATCCCGGAAGCGGTGCACATCACCGGCGCGGAGATCACCCGCCGGGTGGACGAGATCCCCAGGGACCGCCCGATAGCCACCATCTGCGGCAGCGGCTACCGGTCCTCGGTGGCCGGCAGCGTGCTCAAGCAGCACGGGCACCCGCAGGTCTACAACGTCCTGGGCGGGATGACCGGCTGGCAGTCCGCGGACCTCAAGACCACGCGGTGAGCCCGTGCTCCGGCTGTCCCGGGACCCGACTGCCGGGATGGCCGGGGGGCGCCGGGGCTTTCGCGGCCTGCGAGCGTTGCAGAGGGCCTCGATGCCCGTAGGAGCGCTCGGTGAGCGCGAAACGGACCGAGACGCGGCGTTCGCGGCTGGCAGCCGCAGGCAGGCTCTCGGCGACCCTGGGAGCTCGCCGAGCGCGGGCCGGCGACAGAAGACCGCCGGAGATTCTTCTGATCCCGGCGCTTGGTAATCGTGGCCGGGATAGCTTCCGTCCCCGGCGAGGGCAGCCATGTACAACGTCGTTCTGTTCGGGCTCACGCTCCTCGGGCTCTGGCTGGCCCGGCGCGGATTCGTGGGCGAGCGTCCGGTACTGCTATGGGGCGGGTCCGGGCTGGTCGTCGCCACGCTGGGCCTGTTCTCGGTGCTCAGCCTCTGGGGCGAGGGCCTGTGGTTTCACGCCCTGGGCTACGGTGCGAGATTCTGGACCTTTCTCGGCGCGCAGGCGGGCACCGCGGCGGCCGGGGCCCTGGTCGCTGCCGGCGGCGTGCATCTGCTCGGCCGGGCCTCGCGGGGCGGGGCGCCGTCCCTGTCGCCCTGGATCGAGCTGACCGCGGGGACCGGCGGCGCGGTATGGGGGCTGGCCAACTGGGAGCGGATCCTGCTCTTCCTGAATCGGATGCCCGCGGGCGTCCGGGAGCCCGTCCTCGGTCGCGATGCGGGCTTCTACCTCTTCGAGCTGCCCTTCCTCGACGCCCTGTTCAACCTGCTGCTCTGGATAGCGGTGGCGGCGGCCGCCGCGGTCGTCGTCCAGAAGGTCATTCGAGTCTCGCAGCGCGGCGAGCCGCGTCCTCTGCTCGATCCGCGGTCCCTGGGGACCCTGAGCCTGGCGCTGGGCGTGGTCCTGGCCCTGGGTGCGGTCCTGGAAGTCTTCGCCCTCCTGTACTCCGACTGGGGTGTGGTGGCGGGCCCCGGCTGGACGGACGTGCACGTGCGGCTTCCCGCCTATCTGATCCTCGCGGTGGCCACGCCGGTGCTGGGCGGGCTGCCGCTTCTGCCGGCGGCAAGGCGTCTGTCCGTGCGGATGGTGGCGCGGCTCGCCTCGGACCCGGGGGAGGCGATGGCGGCCCTGGCGGTGCCCTGGGCGATGGTGGGGGTGCTCTGGGTGGCGCTGGCCGGGCTGCTTCCGGCCGCTTTCCAGTGGCTGGTGGTCGAGCCCAACGAGATCACCTACGAGAAGCCGTACATCGCCCACAACATCGAGTGGACCCGCCGGGGCTTCGACCTCGAGGATGTCGAGGAGCGACAGTTCCCGGCCACCGAGACGCTCACCCGGCAGGCGCTGGAGGAGAACCGCAGGCTGCTCTCCGAGATCCGGCTCTGGGACTGGCGGGCTCTGGACGCCGTCTACCAGCAGTTCCAGGAGATCCGGCTCTACTACGAGTTCACCGACGTGGACGTGGATCGCTACACCGTCGGTGACCGTTATCGACAGGTGATGGTGTCGGCCCGGGAGCTGGCCCAGGACAATCTGCCGCGGCAGAGTCGGACCTTCGTCAACCGGCGCTTCAAGTACACCCACGGCTACGGCCTGACCCTGGCCACGGTCAGCGACTTCACCGCCGAGGGCCTGCCCAATCTGCTCGTCAAGGACATCCCGCCCCAGGCGGCGTATCCCGAGCTCGAAGTGACCCGGCCGGAGATCTACTACGGAGAGCTCACCGAGGGTCCGGCGGTGGTCAACACCGAGGAGAAGGAGTTCGACTATCCGGCGGGGGAGCGCAACGTCTACGTCCGTTATGCCGGGGAAGGCGGCGTCGAGCTCGGCAGCCTGTGGCGCAAGTTCCTGTTCGGCTGGAAGTTCGACGGCACGCGCTTCCTCCTGTCGTCCTACCCCGGGGCCCGGAGCCGCGTGATGTTCCACCGCCAGATCCGCGAGCGCGTCGCCACCCTGGCGCCCTTCCTGGAGCTGGACCGCGATCCCTACCTGGTCCTCGTGGACGGTCGCCTGTACTGGATCGTCGACGCCTACACCACCTCCGATCGCTATCCCTACAGCGAGCCGTTCTCCGCCCGGGAGCCGGGTGTCCCCAGCCGCAGCAGCGACGTCGCCTACCTGGACGGCGTGAGCTACGTACGCAACTCGGTCAAGGTGGTCGTGGACGCCTATCAGGGCAGCGTCGACTTCTACGTCTACGAGCCGTCCGATCCACTGATCCGGGCCTGGCGTTCCGCGCTGCCGGGCATGTTCAAGGACCGGGACGCCATGCCCCCGGGCCTCCGCGCCCATGTGCGCTATCCCCAGGGCTTCCTGCTCACCCAGGGGCTGGTCTACACCAAGTACCACATGGGCGATCCCGAGGTGTTCTACAACCAGGAGGACCTCTGGGTCCGGGCCACCGAGAAGCACTACGACCGGGTCGAGCCGGTGCAGCCCTACTACGTGATGTGGGAGCTGCCGGGCTCGGACGAGCCCGAGTTCGTGCTCATGCTGCCGTTCACGCCCAAGAACCGGCAGGTAATGATCGGCTGGATCGCGGGGCTGTCCGACCGCCGCAACTACGGGCGGTTCCTCGCCTACAAGTTTCCCAAGGAGAAGCGTGTCCTCGGGCCCCAGCAGGTGGAGACCAAGATCGACCAGGACAGCTTCCTCTCGGGCCAGCTCACGCTCTGGGACCAGCGCGGCTCGAACGTAATCCGCGGCAACGTGCTCGGCATCCCCCTGGACGACACCCTGCTCTACGTCGAGCCGATCTACCTGAAGGCGGAGACCGCCGCCTACCCCGAGCTGCGGCTCGTCGTGGTCATGCACGGCGACACCATGAGCTACGCCGAGAGCTTCGACCAGGCCCTGGAGGGTCTCCTGGAGGCGAGCACGCCGGCGCCGGGGCGGCGGGACATCGATGCCCGGGAGCTGGGACGGCGGGCCCACGCGGCGTTCGAGCGCTATCTGGAGGCCCTGGGCGGGTCGCGGTTCGACGAGGCGTCCGCAGCCCTCGCCGAGCTGCAGAGACTCCTCTCGCGGCTTGCCAAAGGCAGCGGGGACGATGCGGCACGCGGGCGCTGAGGTCCCCGCGGCCCCGGCGGGCGTCAACGGGTCATGAAGCGGTGCACCAGGGGGCTCCCACCCCGTGTCTCCCGCCAGCGTCGACGGAGGCGCGGAAGCGGTCCAGGAGCCAGTCCGCGGCCTGCAGGAGGCGGATTCCCTCCGGGCGCAGGCCGACGGCCTCGAGCAAGACAACCCTGGCGACAAGTCCCGCCTCCCGCCTCGGGATGCCGGCGGCGCGGACGGCCACCCGGCTTGCGGTTGAGGTCGGGGCGCCTTGGTGTCCTGTGAGCATCCCCCGGGGCGAGGGGTGCCTCTACAGCGGCTCAGGCGTCGCCGTGGACGTAGGATCCCCGCCCGGAGCGTCTCTGGTGGCCCCTGGAGACGACCACGATGCCGCCGGGCGAGACGTGGTAGCGGTCCTTGTCCGCCTCCGGGTCGAAGCCGATGCGGGTGCCCGGCTTGATGACGTTGAACCGGTCGACGACGGTCCGGCGGAGCCGGGCACCCCGGCCGATGCGCGTGTAGTCCATGATGATGCAGTCCTCCAGCTCCACGTCATCGTCGAGGATCACCTCGTGGCGGAGGATGCAGTTGCGGACCCGGGCGTTGTTGACCAGGGTGCCGCCGGCCAGGATGCTGTCGTCGATCTGACCGGACACGATCTTCGCCACGGGGCCCTGATAGGTCTTGGAGTAGATGGGCCAGCGGGGATTGAAGACGTCGAACCGGGGCTGGAGCCCGAGCACGTCCTGGGTGGCCTCGAAGTAGGACTCGAGCGTGCCCACGTCGCGCCAGTAGGCGGGCTCCTCGTAGTCCTTGGTGCCCGGCACCTGGTTGGTCGAGAAGTCATAGGCGAACATGCTGTGGGTCGACATCAGCCGGGGCAGTACGTGCCGGCCGAAGTCGTTCTCGCCCCGCTTGGCCGCCTCTTCCAGGGCCGCGTAGAGCACCTCGGCGCCGAAGAGGTAGTTGCCCATGGAGGCGAACGCCCTGGACGGGTCTCCCGGCATGGGGGCGGGCTGGGCAGGCTTCTCCTGGAACTCGCGGATGCGGCCGTCCGGGTCGGTCGCGATGATGCCGAAGCCCCCCGCCTTCTCCACGGGCACCGGCAGGGCCGCCACCGTGGCGTCGGCGTTGCGCTCGGAGTGAAAGCGCACCATCTGGCGCACGTCCATGCGGTAGATGTGATCGGCGCCAAACACGGCCACCAGCTTCGGATTGTGCTCCTCGATCAGGTTCAGATTCTGCCGGACGGCGTCCGCCGTGCCCTGGAACCATTCCCGGCCCCAGCGCATCTGCGGGGGGACCACGGTGACGAACTGCTGGGGCAGTACCGGGGAGAGGACCCAGGATTGCCGGATGTGCTCGATCAGCGACTGGGACTTGTACTGCACCAGCAGGTAGATGGCGTGTATGCCCGAGTTGATCAGGTTGCTCAGGACGAAGTCGACGATCCGATAGCGGGCGCCGAAGGGCACGGACGGCTTGGAGCGCTCGGCGGTCAGGGGATAGAGACGGCTGCCTTCCCCCCCGGCCATGACGAAGGCTAGGGTCTTGACTCTGCGCATGCGGTCCTCCTGGCGTTTTGCGTGGAATCCGGGACCGGCAGGGGTCCCGGGAGGGTGCCCCTGCCTCCAACCGTCCGGCCTGCGTCGGGGGTCGCGTTCCGCTGAGCCCCATTATAGAAGCCGGGAACGCAGGCCGTTGGACGACCCTGCCGGTCGGCCCCGCCGCGCGCTGTGGCACGGTTGCGCCGGGGCCGACGGCTGTGTAGCTTTAGCCCACCGATTCGGGTGTTTGTTCAATTGGGAGGGGAATGATGAAGCGTCGAGCGCGAATTGTCGCGGCGGGGGTGTGTGCTCTCGCGCTGAGCCTGGTGGGGTGTGAGACGAACCAGGTCAAGCTGGGGGGTGGCTCCACGGCGGTGACGGGATCGGCGGGGCAGGCCGGCAACCAGGGCGAATCGCAACAGCTGATCCACTGCGCACGGCCCATCGGCTATGCCGCCCTGCTCGAGCCCGACAACCCGCACTGGAGCCGGTACGGGCTGAGCAGCCCGGTCCCCCTGATCCGGCTGATGATGGCCCAGAGCGGCTGCTTCCGCGTCGTGGACCGGGGCGCGGCCTCCTCGGCGCTGCAGCGCGAGCGCGCCCTTGCTGCGCGGGGTGAGCTGCAGACCGGCAGCTCCATGGGCGGGGGGCAGATGGTCGCCGCCGACTACATCATCACCCCCAACGTGGTCCACCAGGACGAGAACTCGGGCGGTGCCTTCGGTGGG
>JASFUT010000073.1:0-12009 GCA_050050175.1 Chromatiales bacterium | reverse complement strand
GCTGGCGATTGCCCGCTGGCAGCAGGCGCCCCAGGCTCGGGTGCGGCGGAGGACGCTCGCCCGACTCCGGCCCCGCCTCCCGCGCCTGGACGCGGAGGCGGTGATCCGCCGCTGGTCTGTCGCCGGTCTGCTCTGGCTGGGCCTGACGGCCTGGGTGTGGCTTCTCTCCCTGCGGTGAGAGCACCCTCCGATCTCTGCGACGGCCCATGGATATTTCGCGAGCGGTCGACGGTCCGATGTCATAACGGGGAGCGACGACAGGGCGTAGAATTTCCCTAGGCCCGAACACCGGAGTGGCGCAGCGCCGGGGCACATGCGGGCCCACCGGCCGGCACCAGGGAGGACAAGCACCATGTCGCAGGCATCGTCCGATGCCGCGCGGGCAGCGGCCAGCGCGCTGGTCGCCGAGCGCGGCGCAGACCCGCACCTCCTGGTTCAGCACCTCTACGAGATCCAGTACCGCCACTCGCACGTCCCGCCGGAGGCGATCGAGGAGCTCTCGCGCGCCCTCGCGGTTCCCGCCGCGGAGATCCGGGGGGCGATCGATTTCTATGCCTTCCTGCATCAGGAGCCCCGGGGCGACTACGACATCCTGCTCAGCGACAGCATTACCGATCATATGCTGGGCAGCCGCGGGCTGCTGGACCGGCTCAGCGAGCGCCTGGGCGTTCAGCCCGGCGTGCCGCGGCCCGACGAGCGGACGACGGTGGACACGACCTCCTGCACCGGCATGTGCGACCAGGGCCCCGCCGCCCTGGTCAACGGCTGGCCCCTGACCCGGCTCACCGCCGCCCGCATCGACAGGATCGCCGCGCTGGTGGAGGCGGGCACGCCACTGGACCAGTGGCCTGCGGACTTCTTCGCGGTCGAGGACAGCATCCGCCTGCCCGGCATGCTGTTGAGCGACCGGTCCGCCGAGGGTGCCGCCCTGCACTCACTGCTCTCCAGAGGCGGCGACGCGCTGCTCGACGAGATCGACCATTCCGGACTGCTGCGCGGCCGCGGGGGCGCCGGCTACCCCACGGCCACCAAGTGGCGGCTCTGCCGGGACGCCGGGGACGGGCGGCGTTACGTGGTCTGCAACGCGGACGAGGGCGAGCCCGGCACCTTCAAGGACCGGGTGCTGCTGAACAGCTACGCCGACCGCGTGGTCGAAGGGATGACCCTGTGCGGCGGCATCATCGGCGCCGACAAGGGCTTCATCTACCTGCGAGGGGAGTACCGCTTCCTGCGCGAGCCCCTGGAGCGGGTGCTGGCCCGCCGGCGCGAGGCGGGGCTGCTGGGCGGCGGCATCCTGGGCCGGACGGGCTTCGACTTCGACATCGAGATCCGGATGGGCGCGGGCGCCTACATCTGCGGTGAGGAGTCCTCCCTGCTGAACTCCCTGGAGGGCAGGCGCGGCATTGCCCGCAAGCGCCCGCCCTACCCGGTCACCCACGGCTATCTGGGAAGGCCGACGGTGGTCAACAACGTCGAGACCTTCATGGCGGCGGCGCTCATCGCGGTCAACGGCGCCGCGTGGTTCCGGGCCGCGGGGACCGAGAAGTCCACCGGCACCAAGCTGCTCAGCATCAGCGGCGACTGCGCCCGCCCCGGGATCTACGAGTACCCCTTCGGAGTGAGCATCCGCCAGGTGCTCGCCGACTGCGGCGCAGTGGACGCCCAGGCAGTGCAGGTGGCAGGGGCCGCCGGCTTCACGGTGCCGGAGCGGGAATTCGATCACCGGCTCGCCTTCGAGGACATCCCCACGGGCGGCGCGTTCATGGTGTTCAACCGCGATCGGGACCTGATGGACATGGTGCGAAACTTCAGCCACTTCTTCGCGCACGAGAGCTGCGGGTTCTGCACCCCCTGCCGGGTGGGCGGCGTGCTGCTGCGCGACCTGGTGGACAAGGTCCACGCCGGCCACGGCACCGCACACGACCTCAACGACATGCGCGAGATCGGCAATCTCATGCGCGCGACGAGCCAGTGCGGGCTCGGGGCGACCGCCCCGAACCCGGTGCTGGACACCCTGGAGAAGTTTCCGCAGATCTACGAGCGGCGGCTGAGCCGCGCTGACTACGAGCCCGCCTTCGACCTGGACGCGGCCCTGTCCGAGGCGCGCCGCATCACCGGGCGCGACGATCCGGGTGCCCACATCGAGCCGGAGTCATGACTGCTGAGAAGACGTTCAAGATGGACGAACGGGAGATTCCCTTCGAGGAAGGGGACACCATCATGGACGCGGCGCTGCGCGCCGGGGTCTACATCCCGCACCTGTGCCACAACCCGGAATTCGAGCCCAACGGCAGCTGCCGGGTGTGCACCGTGGGCACCGGGGAACGACAGGTCGCCGCCTGCACCACGCCGGCCACCGAGGGCATGGAGGTGGACAACAGCTCCGCGGGGCTCACCGCCCGGCGCCGGGCCCTGGTGCAGATGCTGTTCGTGGAGGGCAACCATGTATGCCCCGGCTGCGAGCTCAGCGGCGCCTGCCAGCTCCAGGCGGTCGGGTATTTCCTGGAGATGCTCGCGCCGCACTTCACCCATCAGTTCCCGCGCCGCGAGGTGGACGCCTCGCACCCGGACTACGCCATCGACTTCAATCGCTGCATCCTCTGCGAGCTCTGCGTGCGCGCGAGCCGGGACCGGGACGGAAAGAACGTGTTCTCGATCGCCGGACGGGGCATCGCCAGCCGGCTGGTGATCAACGCACCCAACGGCCGGCTGGGCGACAGCGCCTTCGAGGCGACCGACAAGGCGGCGCACGTCTGCCCGGTGGCTGCGATCATCCCCAAGCATCGCGGCTACGAGCGGCCCATCGGGCAGCGGCTTTACGACAGGGAGCCCATCAGCCGGGTGGGCGACCCGGCCGCCCGCGATGAAGCGCAGGAGACCGGCAATGGCTGAGAAGCTCCGTCTGGCCACCGCCTCGCTCGCGGGTTGCTTCGGCTGCCACATGTCACTGCTGGACATCGACGAGCGCATCCTGGAGCTGGTCGAGCTGGTGGAGCTCGACCGTACGCCTTTCACCGACATCAAGGAGATCGGGGTCTGCGACCTGGGCATCATCGAGGGCGGCGCGGCCAACGCCGAGAACGTGGAGGTGCTGCGCGAGTTCCGGCGACACTGCAAAGTGCTGGTGGCCGTCGGGGCCTGCGCCGTCAACGGCGGAATACCGGCGATGCGCAACCAGTACGACCTGGAGGCGTGCCTGAGGCAGTCCTATCTGGACGGCGTGGGGGTGGCGAATCCGCAGATCCCCGACGACCCCGAGCTGCCCCTGCTGCTCGACAAGGTCCATCCGGTCCACGAGGTGGTCAGGATCGACTACTTCCTGCCGGGCTGCCCGCCGACGGCGGACACCATCTGGACCTTCCTGACGGAGCTGATCGAAGGCAAGCCGATCGGCTTCCCCTATACCCAGATCCACTACGACTGAGCCGTGCGGCGCCGCGCCGCGTGCCGCCGAGGATGGACGCCATGTCACGGGAGTTGGAAACCGCAGAGAACCCCCAGGGCCTGAAGCGGGTGGTCATCGAGCCCCTCACCCGGGTGGAGGGCCACGGCAAGGTCACCCTGCTGCAGGATGCCGACATGCGCATCCGTCAGGTCCGGTTGCACATCTCCGAGTTCCGGGGCTTCGAGAAGTTCATCCAGGGCCGGCCCTACTGGGAGCTGCCCGTGCTCGTGCAGCGCCTGTGCGGCATCTGCCCGGTAAGCCACCACCTGGCCGCCGCCAAGGCCACCGACATGCTCGTGGGAGTCCCGGAGATCCCCCCCACGGCCGAGAAGGTCCGCCGACTGATGCATTTCGGCCAGATCCTGCAATCCCACGCTCTGCACTTCTTCCACCTCTCCTCGCCGGACCTGCTGTTCGGCTATGACGACGAGGTGCGTCACCGCAACATCGTCGGGGTCATCGAGGACCATCCGGAGACCGCCAGACAGGGCGTGATGCTGCGAAAATTCGGCCAGGAGGTGATCCGCCTCACCGCGGGCAAGCGCATCCACGGCACGGGCGCCATCCCCGGCGGCGTGAACAAGTCCCTGAGCCGGGAGGAGCGCGACTACCTGCTGAAAGACGCGGACCAGATCATAGAGTGGGCCCGGGGCTCGGTGGAGCTGATCAAGCGGATCTTCTCAGAGCACCTGGACTATCACCTGCACTTCTCGGCCATCCACAGCAACATGCTGAGCCTGGTGCGGGCGGACGGCGCCTTCGACGTCTACCACGGCGGACTGCGCGCCCGGGATCCCCGCGGCGAGATCATCTTCGACCAGGTCGATTACAGGGACTACGAGCAGTATCTGCACGAGCAGGTGAAACCCTGGACCTACATGAAGTTCCCCTTCATCGTCTCGCGCGGGCCCGAGAACGGGTGGTACCGGGTCGGCCCCCTGTCGCGGGTCAACAACTGCGACTACTTCGACACCCCGCTGGCGGAGGTCGAGCGGCGAGTGTTCCGGGACGTCAGCCCCGACGGCCCGGTCCAGTCCTGCCTGGCCTTCCACTGGGCCCGGCTGGTGGAGCTGCTGCACTGCGCCGAGGCAATCAAGCGGTTGCTGCTCGACGAAGAGATCGGCGGGTCCGACCTGCGGGTCCGAGGCGACATGCAGCCCAAGGGCATCGGTGTGATCGAGGCGCCCCGCGGTACGCTGTTCCACCACTATGAGATCGACGACGACGGGCTGGTCACCCGGGCGAACCTGATCGTCTCCACCACCAGCAACAACCAGGCCATGAACGAGTCCATCCGCCAGGTCGCTTCCAAATACCTCGACGGGCGGGTGCTCAGCGAGCCCCTGCTCAACCAGATCGAGGTGGCGTTGCGCGCCTACGACCCCTGCCTGTCCTGCGCCACCCACGCCCTGGGCCGGATGCCGCTGGACGTGGTGCTCCAGGACGCCGAGGGCCGGGTGCTGGACCGCATGGAGAAGGCCTCGTCCGGGGTGATCCGCCGGACCCGCCCGGACACCGATGGCTGAGGCCGGACAGCGGCCCGTCCTCGTCTTCGCTTACGGCAATCCCTCCCGAGGCGATGACGCGCTGGGACCCGCCCTGCTGGAGCGGCTCGACACCGGGGGCGGCGACCTCGCCTGCGTCGAGCTGCTCGCCGACTTCCAGCTTCAGATCGAGCACGCCATGGACCTGAAGGACCGCGACCTGGTGCTCTTCGTCGACGCCGACGTCGCCGCCGCCCCGCCCTTCGAGCTCCGCCCCGTCGAGCCCGAGGCGGGCGTGGGGTACGCCACCCACGCGATGAGCCCTGGGGCGCTGCTCGCCGTCTACCGCCGCATCGAGGGTCCGCCGCCGCCCGCCTTCGTCCTGGGCATTCGCGGCTACGCCTTCGAGCTGGGTAGTCCTCTGTCCCCCGGGGCCGAGCAGAATCTCAGCTCGGCCTGCGCGTTGCTGGAGCGGCTGCTGGCCAGCCCGGAGCCCGGATACTGGCGGGAGAGCGCCACAACCGCCGATTAGCTCCCGACCAGATCGAATGTCGCCCCGCGGGTGACCCGGTCGATGGAGATGCGCAGCTCGCAGTAGGCATTTTCCTCGACGGGATCGTCGCCGCAGCTGCAGCCACCCACCACCTCCGTGAAGAAGATGCCGACCTCGGCCTTCACGTACCGATCTCCCTCCGCGACGCTCAGCACGGTCGCCGTGACCGGGCGGCGGGCCACGCGGCCGCCCTGGCCTACGCCCAGGTCGAGCGGAAGCTGATCCGGTCCCAGGCGTTCGACGGCGCTCTTCAGTGCGCGGCCGAGCGAGGCACTGTCGCACGCATCCAGGACTTCAGCCAGCTGGATCATTCTGCCGGCCGTGACTGGACAGGCGGACGCGATTCCTACACGGGAATCCCCATTCGGACGCCAGCTCTGTTTCGATGACATCACGTCGGATCATCCCCGCGCTTCCTTGTGCAGGAACAGACGGATTGATCCACGGGGAAATCCATTGCGCCGAAGGCTCAGGGGCAGCCATCTCCTCCTGGCGAGATGAAGGCCGGGTGCCTCGTACCGGCAAACCAACCCGGCGCCGGATGCAACCGCAGTGATGCACTCTACGTCCCTGTAGTGCGTATGGCTGTCCAGGTAACGGTAATAGACGTCGACGCTTTGCCAGAAGGATCGACCGCGGGTCTCTGGCCAAGGAGGTGTAGGTCCGATGCGGAATAACAAGAGCACGGCAATAGCCATTCTGCGCGTCCCGTTCTTAGGAAGCCAATGGACCAACGGCATGCGAAGATGCCCTTCCAGGATGTTTCTTGCCCCGGGAAAGCAGTGCACGCCTGCGCCTTCGGGCCTCGTCAACCGGGCGATCTCCGCCGTGACTGCAGGCAGATCCTCGATATGCTCGAACACCTGCTCCGAAAAGATGAAGTGGAAGAACCCATCGGGAAAGCGTGGGGTCTGGTCGACGTGGAGCAGGAGGCTGTCCGGGTTTAGACCCCGACTCCTGAAGAGCGGATACCCGTTGCGGAGGGCGCGCCTGTCGATGTCAACACCGTACGCGTTGAAGCCCTCCTCTCGCAACCTAGCGACTGAGCGGCCCCGTCCGCAGCCCCAATCCAGTATGTTGATTGAGCTCCTGGGCGCGGATGGTCCCCGCTCTTCGAGAAATGCGTCGAGCGCACGCCTGACGACGAGACTCACCCGAAAAGATCGAAGCTCGGCTTCGGTCAACACATCATGCTTGGTGCCCATAGCCGCGCGCCCTCGTCAGCACCCCGGATCTCGATACACCCGGGCGGATAGCCAACCACCACCTAAGGAGGCGAGACACTTTCAACACCTTCTGCCAGCTGCATGATCTTGGCATGCGCCTGTCAGGCGTCTTCCTAATTCGGCTCCGGATCCTCCAGCCCGAGCCGCCGGTGCCAGTCGGCCAGCGACTCCTGCGGGTACTCGTCGAAGCATCGGTCCTCGGGACCCGCGTCAACCTCCACCCATCCCGCCTTGGAGCCGAGCATCATGTGGGTATGCTCAGGGGGCACGGGCAGCTCGGTGTCGATGGCCGAGGCGAAGGGGTGGACCAGCTCCGGCCAGCGCGGGTCCCAGACCCAGAGCGCGCTGCCGCAGTGCTTGCAGAAATGGCGGCGCCCGGGGCTCTGCTCGAGCCTCCCTGTGCCCGGGTCTCTGATCAGCGCCTGGTAGACGCTCACGGAGTCGACCCCCTCCACCTTCAGGGTATCGTGCTCGCCGCCGATGTTGATCGCGTAGCCGCCGCCACCCGCGGTCTTCCGGCATATGGAGCAGTAGCAGCGGTTGAACGGATAGGGGTGTGCGCAGCGCACCGTGAACCGCACCCTGCCACAGTGACATGAGCCTTCGAGCTGCATCTTGACCCTCCGCCTGTGATGTCCGACAACGGGCGCCGTACGCGGCCTGCGCCCGGTGACGGCCCTACAGGGCCGATGCTACAGGCCGCGCGAGCCGGGTCCAAGGCGCCGAAGGGATCGCGCTATGATGGTGCCCATGACCGGACGCGCGGGACAAACGACGGGAGCCCTGCTCTGCGGCGTGCTGGCCGGTCTGCCCGGCTGCGCGGAGCGGGGCCCGGAGAGACCGAGCCTGCGCTGGTACGTGTTCGACGAGCCCTCGGGGGCCTTCGAGGGGGCGGCCGAGCGCTGCGCTGAGGCCTCCGGGGGGCGCTACGGGATCGAGCTCGCCCCCCTGCCGAGCGACGCCGACCAGCAGCGCGAGCAGCTGGTGCGGCGCCTGGCTGCCGGGGACTCCGCCATCGACATCATCGGCATGGACGTGATCTGGACGGCGGAGTTCGCCGAGGCGGGCTGGATACTCCCGTGGGAGGGGGAGGCCGCAGCGCGGGCCCGTGAGGGCCGACTGGCGAGCGCGGTGGAGAGCGCGACCTACGCCGGGCGGCTCTGGGCCGCGCCCTTCACCACCAACACCCAGCTGCTGTGGTACCGCACCGACCGGGTGGACAGCCCCCCCGGGACCTGGGACGCGATGATACGCAAGGCCGAGGCCCTGGGCGAGCAGGGCACCATCCAGGCCCAGGGCGAGCGCTACGAGGGCCTCACCGTGTTCTTCGTCTCCCTGCTCGCGTCCGCCGGGGGCTCGGTGCTGGCGCCCGACGGCCGGTCGGTCTCCCTGGAGGCCGAGCCCACCCGGCGGGCACTGGAGGTGATGCACGAGCTCGCCACCTCGCCCGCCGCCGATCCCTCGCTGCCCACTGCCCGCGAGGACCAGAACCGGCTCGCCTTCGAGAGCGGTGGATCGAGCTTCATGGTGAACTACACGTTCGTCTGGCCGAGCGCACGGGCCAACGCCCCCGAGGTGGCGGAGCACATGGGCTGGGCGCGCTGGCCCGCCGTGACCGCGGGACGGCCCAGCCGGGTCACCATCGGCGGCATCAACCTGGGGGTCGGCGCGCACAGCCGTCATCCCGATCTCGCCCGGGAGGCGGCGGCCTGCATCGCTTCCGAGCGCAGCCAGCGCGCGGCGGCCCGCCTCGGCGGCCTGCCGCCAACCATCGCCGCCCTCTACGACGACGCGGCGGTGCGCGCGACCTTCCCCTTCGCCGACCTGCTTCGCGAGACCCTGTCCGACGCGGTGCAGCGGCCGCAGACGCCGCTGTACGCCGACGTGTCGCTGGCCATCAGCCACACCCTGCACCCCATGCGCGCGATCGACCCGGCGGAGGACGTGAAGCGCCTGCGCGAGGCGGTGGGAAGGGCGCTGCGCTCGGTGGGGCTGCTGTGAGCCGGCGCGGAACAGCCGAGCACCGGCTCGCCTGGATGCTGTGTGCACCGGCGGTGATCGCCATGGCGCTGGTCACCGCCTATCCCATGCTCTATGCGCTCTGGCTCTCGCTGTTCCGCTATGACCTGCGCTTCCCCGATCAGCGGCGTTTCATCGGCCTGGAGAACTACTGGAGCGTGCTCACCTCCGAGACCTGGTGGCAGTCCCTGCTCAACACGCTCATCATCACCGTCGGGTCCGTGGCCGTGGAGCTGGTCCTGGGCTTCGTCTTCGCGCTGGTGATGCACCGCGCGTTGATCGGGCGGCGCCTGGTGCGCACCTCGCTGCTGGTGCCCTATGGCATCATCACCGTGGTGGCCGCCATGAGCTGGCGCTTCGCCTTCGACCCCACCACCGGGTTCGTCAACGCCCTGCTCGGCCTGCAAGGCTCCTGGCTGGCCGAGCGCTGGTCGGCCTTCTTCGTGATCATCCAGACCGAGATCTGGAAGACCACCCCCTTCATGGCCCTGCTGCTGCTGGCGGGCCTCACCCTGGTCCCCGACGACCTGCTGCGGGCCGCCCGCGTGGACGGGGCGGGCGCCGTCCAGCGCTTCTTCCGGATCACCCTCCCCGTGATGCGGCCCATGATCATGGTGGCGCTGCTGTTCCGCACCCTGGACGCCTTCCGGATCTTCGACACCGTGTTCGTGCAGACCCGGGGCGCCCAGGGCACGGAGTCGGTGTCCATCGTCGGCTACGATGCGCTGATCACCCGGCTGAACCTGGGCCTGGGATCGGCCGTGTCGGTGCTCATCTTCCTCTGCGTGGTCGTCATCGCCGCCATCTACATCCGCGGATTCGGGATCGAGCTGGCGCGCCGGGGGGGTCCCTGATGGCGGCGGGCAGCCGGGAGGGCCGGATGGAGCGCCTCTTCTGGGGGGCGGGCGGTGCGCTGGTAGTGGCCTACGCGCTGATCCCGGTAGCCTGGATGGTCTCCCTGTCCCTCAAGCCCGCCGCCGACCTGGGTGACGGTCGCTTCCTGCCACGTGCCCCGAGCCTGGAGCACTACGAGACGGTGTTCCGCGATCCCCAGTTCTCCGCCGCGCTCTGGAACTCCGTGGGCATCGCCGGCCTGTCCACGGCCGCGGCGGTGCTGCTCGCCATGTTCGCCGCTTACGCCATCGTCAGGCTGGACTTTCCCGGGAGGCAGCTTATCCTTGCCGCGGCGCTGTCCATCGCCATGTTCCCGCCGGTCTCCATCATCGGACCGCTGTTCAACATGTGGCGCACGCTCGGTCTCTACGACACCTGGCCGGGACTGATCCTGCCCTACATGACCTTCACACTGCCGCTGGCGATCTGGACCCTGTCGGCCTTCTTCCGCGAGATCCCCTGGGACCTCGACAAGGCGGCGCGGGTGGACGGGGCGACTCCGCTGCAGGCCTTCGTCCACGTGATAGCGCCGCTGGCGGCCCCGGGCGTGTTCACCGCCGCCATCCTGGTGTTCATGTTCGCCTGGAACGACTTCCTGTTCGCCACGTCGCTCACGTCCACCAACGACGCGCGCACGGTGCCCGCCGCCATCGCCTTCTTCACGGGCAGCTCCCGGTTCCAGCAGCCCACCGGCTCCATCGCGGCGGCCTCGGTGGTGGTGACCCTGCCCATCATCGTCGTGGTGCTGGTCTTCCAGCGGCGCATCGTGGCCGGGCTGACCTCCGGCGCCGTCAAGGGATAGCCCATGGCCGAGATCGAGCTCAAAGGGGTCTGCAAGCGCTTCTCGGGGACCACCGCCGTCAAGGCGGCCAGCTTCACCATCGGGGACGGGGAGTTCTTCATCCTGGTCGGTCCCTCGGGCTGCGGAAAGTCCACCCTGCTCAACATGATCGTCGGGCTGGAGGACGTCACCGAGGGGGAGGTCCGGGTGAACGGCGTGGTGGTGAACGACCTCGACCCGAAGGACCGCAACATGGCCATGGTCTTCCAGAGCTACGCCATCTACCCGCACATGACCGTGCGCGAGAACATGGCCTTCCCGCTGAAGCTCGCCAGGACACCGGCCGCGGAGATCGACGAGCGTGTGGGCCAGGCGGCGAAGATCCTCGAGCTCGACGGGCTTCTGGACCGCCGGCCCGCAGCGCTCTCGGGCGGCCAGCGCCAGCGGGTGGCGATGGGCCGGGCCATCGTGCGCGAGCCGGAGGTGTTCCTGCTCGACGAGCCCCTGTCCAACCTGGACGCCAAGCTGCGCGTGCAGATGCGCACCGAGATCGCCCGCCTCCAGCGCCGGCTGGGAACGACCACGGTGTACGTGACCCACGACCAGACCGAGGCCATGACCCTGGGGGACCGCATCGCGGTGCTTCGCAGGGGCGAGGTGCTGCAGATCGGCACGCCGCGCGAGCTCTACGAGCATCCCCGGACCCTGTTCGTCGCGGGGTTCATCGGCTCGCCGGCGATGAACTTCCTGCCTGCGCGCTGGAGGGACGGGCGCCTGGCGCTGCCGCCGGGCGTCGTGGAGCCGCCCGAGGGCCTGCGCCAGCGCCTGGAGTCCACAGGGGGCCCCCTGGTCGCGGGCTTCCGTCCCGACCACCTGGAGTACCTGGGCGACGAACGCCGCCCGGAGCAGGCCCTGGTCTTCGAGGCCCGCGCCGAGGTGGTGGAGTGGCTGGGAGGCGATCTCTTCGTCTACTTCGACGCGGCGCTCGAGGACTTCGCGGAGCTGTCCCTGCCGCAGGACCTGGAGATCGAGGCCGGCAGTGAGGGTCGGCGTTCGCTGGTCGCCCGGATCGACCCGTCCGCCGAGATCCGCGAGGGCGACCGGATTCGGCTCGGGCTCGATCTCCGCCACGTTCAGCTCTTCGATGCGGACAGCGGCGCGAACCTCCGGGTCCACGACCGGGCGGCTGAACTGGAAGCCCGGTGACCGCCAGGAGCGACATCAGGATCGGGACATCGGGCTGGTCCTACAGGCACTGGGTGGGGCCCTTCTACCCGGAGGACCTGCCGGCCTCCCGGCACCTGGCCTGGTACGCGGAGCGGTTCAACAGCGCCGAGATCAACAACTCCTTCTACCACCTGCCCTCCGAAAAGACCCTGCGGGAGTGGCGGGAGACCGTGCCCGAGGGCTTTGCATTCTCGGCCAAGGCGAGCCGCTACATCACCCACATGAAGAAGCTCAAGGACCCCGCGCAGGGCGTTGGCAGGTTCCTCGATCGCATCGGCCTGCTCGAGGACAGGCTCGGTCCCATCCTCTTCCAGCTGCCGCCCAAGTGGGGCTTCAACGCCGAGCGCCTGGAGACCTTCCTCGATGCGCTGAGCCGCGAT
>JASFUT010000072.1:0-12169 GCA_050050175.1 Chromatiales bacterium | reverse complement strand
CCGACCTGTTGCCCCCGGAGATCGCACCAGTCGACCCGGTCGCTCCAACCCAGCGCACAGACGCAGCGGTCCTGCTCCTGGGGGTGCTCCCTCGTAACGGCTTGGCCTGAGTCCTCCAGCGGTCGGTACTGATTACACTCACCAGCCCCGACTGGCCAAGACTCTCGAGACTCCTCGGGGAAAACTCCACCCGGATTCAACGTGTTCTACCGAATGGCGCAGCGGCATTACTCCCCGGTGGCCTGGATTGTTATCCTACTCCGCTCATTGATCCCCGCCTGCTCAGAGAGCGCCGCATGACCGCCACAGCAACCGGACCCCTGACCTCCCCACGCCTCGGCGAAGACGCCGACGACCCCTTTCTCTATGACGCGGACAGCCTGCACGCCATCGCCTCGGAGTCCGTGGTCCGGCGGGGGCTCGAGTACTTCAACGAGAACCGCGTTCTGGATCTGCACTGGGAGGACGCCAGCCTGTGTGCCGCGGTGGAGGGCGCCCGGGCGGATATGCCCTACCGCGTGGAGCTCGGCTACGGCCCCGACGAGGTGCTGCAGGTGGCCTGTGACTGCGGCTTCGCTGGGGAGCCGGTCTGCAAGCATGCGGTCGCCGTCCTCTACGCCTACGCCGCCCAGGCCGCCGGCCCCGCCGACGTCGTTGGCAGCGCGATGGAGCTTGCCGTCGAGGAGCGCAGCCAGCGCGGGCGCAGCGAGGTCAAGGTCAGGCACATCTCGGGCGAGCCCTGGTTCGGGACCTGGCGGGCCGCGTCCATCGCCTCGTCGACCCACCACCGGCAGACCTACACCGTGCACCTGCGCTCCCTGCAAGGGCGCAGCAACTACTGCACCTGCCCCGACCTGGCCACCAACCAGCTCGGGACCTGCAAGCACATCGAGGCCGTCCTGCACCAGCTCCGCAAGCGCCGCGACTATCGGAAGATCAAGGAGCTGCCGCCGCCCTTCCCTTTCGTCTATCTGGCCTGGGACCAGCCGGACGGACCCCAGGTCAGGCTCCAGCGCGTGCCCCGCATGGGCCGGGCGCTGCGCGCCCTGGTCGACGAGCACTTCGATGCCTCCGGCGCCTTCAGGGGCCGTCTGCCGGACGATTTCTTCCGCTTCACCGACCAGGTCCAGGGGCGGACAGACATCCAGATGGGCGAGGACGCGCACCTGCACGTGCGCCGCATCGCCGCGGACGCCGCCCATCGCGTCCGCGCCCAGGAGATCCGGGCCGAGATCACCCGCTTCGGCGGGCATCTGCCCGGCATCCGCGCCCGCCTCTACCCCTACCAGGTCGAGGGAGTCGCCTTCCTCGCCGCCACGGGACGGGCGCTCCTGGCCGACGACATGGGCCTGGGCAAGACCCTTCAGGCCATCAGCGCGGCGGCCTGGCTGGCGCGCCACGAGGATGTGCGGCGCGTCCTGGTCGTCTGTCCAGCCTCACTGAAGCACCAGTGGGCCCGGGAGATCGAACGCTTCACCGAGCACCAGGCCCAGGTGGTCCACGGCGGACCCGAGCAGCGCCATGCCCAGTACCGCCAGCCCAAGACCTTCGTGGTGGTCAACTACGAGCTGGTCCTGCGCGACCTCTCGGTGATCAACGAGCACCTGCGGCCGGATCTCCTGGTCCTGGACGAGGCCCAGCGGATCAAGAACTGGCGGACCAAGACCGCCTCGAGCACCAAGCTCGTTCCGTCCCGCTACGCATTCGTCCTGACGGGAACGCCTCTGGAGAACCGCCTCGAGGACCTCTACAGCCTGCTTCAGGTCGTCGACCCCCGGGTGCTGGGTCCGCTCTGGCGCTACCTGATCGACTTTCACGTCACCGACGAGCGGGGCAAGGTGATCGGCTACCGCAACCTCTCCGAGCTGCGCCGGCGCATCGCCTCGGTCATGCTGCGACGCGACCGCACTCTGGTGCGCGATCAGCTCCCGGAGCGCATCGAGCAGCGCCTCGACGTCCCCATGACGGTCCGGCAGCGGGAGCTGCACGACGCCGCCCTGAGCGCGGCCGGGAAGCTGGCGCAGATCGCCCGGCGCCGGCCCCTGACGCCCTCCGAGCAGCATCGGCTGATGGCGGCGCTGCAGCAGGCACGCATGGCCTGCGACGCCGCCGAGCTGGTCGACAAGGAGACCAAGGGATCCCCCAAGCTCGAGGAGCTGGAGGCGCTGCTGGAGCAGCTCTGCCTGCAGAACGGGCTCAAGGTCGTCATCTTCTCCCAGTGGGAGCGCATGACCGCCCTTGTGGAACAGGTCGTGCGCCGGCTGAAGATCGGCTGCGTCCGGCTCCACGGCGGCGTGCCCACGGGCCGCCGAGGGGAGCTCATGGACCGGTTCCGGGAAGACGAGGCCACCCAGGTCTTCATCTCCACGGACGCGGGCGGCACCGGCCTCAACCTGCAGTCGGCCTCCGTGCTGATCAACCTGGACATCCCCTGGAACCCCGCCGTCCTCGACCAGCGCATCGCCCGCGTCCACCGGCTCGGGCAGACGGACACCGTCCAGATCATCCTCATGGTGGCGGAGGACTCCTACGAGGAGCGGGTCCTCAAGCTCGCCCAGGGCAAACGGGAGCTGTTCACCAACGTGGTCGGCGCCGAGGCGACCGAGGAGGTGGTCGGCGTCTCCCGGAAGCTCCTCGAAACCCTCGCCGAGGACCTCGCCGGTGCGGAGGAGCCACGGCAGCCGGCGCCTGCCGACGACGCGCCAGTCCCCGAAGCGACGGTGGCCGCCGGCGAGAGGCCCCCGCCACCGGCGACGCCGGGGGAGGACACGTCCCTGAACCGCTGCATCGCCGACATCCAGTCCGCGTTCGGGCCGCGGATCGAGCGCATTCTCGGGGCCCGGGGCGGTCTGCTGGTCGTCATGGACCCGATCGATGTCCAGGCCGACCGGATCGCCGAGGGGCTGTCCGATACGGTGCCCGTGGCCTTGATCGACTCGCGCACCTTCAACGGCCTGCAGCGGCTAGGCGCCGCCTCACCCCTGGGGGAGACCCGGACCTACTACGCGCCGGATCAGGAACGGACCGGCCGCGGCGGCTCCGCCCTGCTCCGCCTGGCCCGTGAGCGGCTGCGCGCGGCCGAGACGCTCCTCGGCCAGGACTGCCCGAGCGCAGCCGGCGAGCTGCTCACCTCGGCCATGCTGTCGGCCGCCGCGGCGATCGCCGGGCTCTCCCATCCCCCGACCATCCAGGAGGCCGCCGTCTGGATCTACAGCGAGGCGCTGCCCAAAGGCGCGCTGACCGCGGATCAGGCCAACGATCTGCTGCGCGCGAGCGCGCTCAGCCAGGCACCGAGCCTGCCGCGGTCTTTGCTGGACGAGGTGCTGGAGGATGCCCGGCGGCTGCTCGATCAGGCCGAATAGGCGCGCGGACCGGAGGCTCACCCGGATACCGGAGTCCACCCGCTCGGCGATCGAGCACGGACGCGTCAATCCTGGTGTGGAACGCGCAAGGGTGCTGGCCCGTGCGCTGAAGTGTCCTCCGGCCGTGCGCGTCTTCCCCGGGCTGGGACGTGGAGAGCGGATCGGCTGCCTGACTTGGTGGCGTCTTGGTGATCAACGAGGCTCAGCTCCTGAGCCCCCGGATGCTGCACGCTGGCCGAGTGCAGGACAGCGAGCGGCGGAACGAGATTGAGGCAACGCAGCTCGCTGGCCGGCCGCGGGCCAATGCGGTTGTTATGCAATTCACTGCGCCGGTGCCAGCCGCGGCCCCGGATTGAAGAGGCGCCGCCGAGACAACTGCCATGAAGGCCACGCAGCAGGTCCTCACCAATCAGCGTCTGCGCAAGGAGTCCGCCTGGAACCTGCTGGCCCTGGACAACGCCCCGGTGGTGCTGGGCCTGCTGCAGGTGCACCTGCTTGAGAAGGACCGACGCCTGCCCCACTCGATTCTGCTCGAGCGCCTGCGCCAGGACCTGGAGCAGCTGCGGACACAGGGCGTCGATCTGCCTCAGACGGCGGAGCTGTACCTGGCCGGCTGGCTGCGTGCAGGCTACCTGGTTCGCTCCTTCCCGCCGGGGGCTGCCGAGGAGGAGTACGAGCTCAGCGCCGCCGCGGTCCGCGCGGTGCAGTTCACACAGACGCTGACCGAGCAGCGCGCGTTCGCCACCGAGAGCCGCCTGTCCCTGGTCATCGACCAGCTGCAGCGTCTTGCGGAGCTGACCGAAACCGATCCGGAGACCCGTGTCCAGGCCTTGCTCGGCGAGCGCGAGCGTCTCGATGCCGAGATCGAGGCAGCGCGCGGAGGACAGCTGGAGGTGCTCGCCGAAGAGAGGGCCATGGAGCGGGCGCGCGAGATCATCGGCCTGGCCCGGGAGCTGGCCAATGACTTTCGCCGCGTGCGCGACGAGTTTCAGGCCCTCAACCGGGGCCTGCGCGAGCAGATCGTCGAGAACGATGCCAGCCGGGGGGAGATTCTGGACAAGGTCTTCTCAGGCGTGGATCTGGTGGCGGAGAGCGATGCGGGCAGGACATTCCGGGCCTTCTGGCGCCTGCTGACCGATCCGGAGCAGACCCTCTCGTTCGAGAGCGCGCTCGACCAGGTTCTTGCCCGGGACTTTGCGCACGGGCTCAACCGGCGCGAGCGCCGCTTCCTCATGCAGCTGACCCGCCGGTTGCTCGACAGCGGGGGCGAGGTACACGAAGTCTTCCAGCAGTTCGCCCGCGGTCTCAAGCAGTTCGTCCAGAGCCGGGCTTACCAGGAGCAGCGCCGCCTGAACAAGCTGCTGCGTCTGGCCCAGCGCCGCGCCGTGGCCGCCAAGGCGCGTTTTCGTCCAACCGAGGATCTGGGTCGGGATCTCTACTTGTCCAGTGCGAGCCTGCGCTCCCTGGCCCAGTGGCGGCTTCACGATCCCAGCTCGGACACCCTGTCAGGGGCCATCTCCCCGGCGGAGCAGGCCGATATCTCCCTGGAGGCGGTGGGCGAGCTCCTCGCCCATTCCGAGATCGATTTCCGCCGCCTCCGAGAGCAGATCGAGCAGCTGTTGCGCCGCCACGCGCAGGTCTCCGCCGCCCAGGTGCTCGAGGCATTTCCGGCAGAGCAAGGGCTCGGCTCCGTGGTGGGGCTGCTCGCCCTGGGGGTGCGCGAGGGGACCCTGTCGGGACATCATGACCGGGTTTGCTGGACCGGGCTGGACGGGACACGCAGGTGCGCCCGTATCCCGCGCATCTACTTCATCAGGGAGAGCAAGCTTGGACAGGCCCGATAAGGTGGATTTCCCGGGAGACGGCGATCCGGCGGAGACAGGGCCGCAGCCGCTCTATCCCGGCGATCGCGGCGAGCTTCCGCTGGACGTCCGTCGTCTCCTCGTGCAGCTGTTGAGTGGACCCTCCATGGACGCGCGGCGCCATGGCCGCCTCTGGCCGGTGCTGCTCCGCTACCAGGACCTGGTGCGCTCCCGCCTGGCCGACCTGTTCCTCGATCTGGTGCTCGACCCCGATGCCCGGGTGGCCTTCGTGCGCCAGGCCGACACCGGCGACCTGGACAGCCCCATCCTGCTCCGGCGCACGCGCCTGACCTTTCTGGAATCCGTGCTGCTGCTGTATCTGCGCCAGCTGCTGGCGGACGCGGACGTACGGGGCGAGCGGGCCGTGGTATCGAAGAGCGAGATGGTAGAGCAGATGAAGCTCTACGAGCAGAACCTCAACACCGACCGGGCCGGCTTCGAGAAGCGCATCGGGGCAGCCATCGAGAAGGTGAAGAAGAACAGCCTGATCAGTGCCATCCGGGGCAGCGAGGACCGCTACGAGGTGTCCCCCACCCTCAAGCTGCTGTTCAGCGCCGAGCAGATCGTCGACCTGACCCGGATCTACGCCTCGGAGCGGCTTCGGGCGGTCGGGGCCGAGCACGAGCAGGACGAAGCGCCTTGACCTGGCACGGCGACATGCTCACCGACCTCGCCGCCATGCAGAGCGCCCGGCAGTTTCGCATGCGCCGGCTCCAGGTGCTCAATTGGGGCACCTTCTCGGACCTGCACGACATCGCCATCGCGGAGGACGGCTTCCTGATCGTAGGCCGCTCCGGCTCCGGCAAGTCGACCCTGCTCGACGCCCTGGCCGCCCTGCTGGTGCCGCCCCAGTGGCTGGTCTTCAACGCCGCGGCGCGCGACGGCGAGCGCAGCCGCCGCGACCGCAGCCTCGCCTCGTACGTGCGCGGCGCCTGGGGCGACCAGAAGGACACCGAATCCGGCGAGATCGCCACCCGGTTCCTGCGCACCGGCACCACCTGGTCGGCCCTGGCCCTGACCTTCGCCAACGGCGAGGGCCGCCAGGTGAGCCTGGTCCAGCTCTACTGGCTGCGCGGGGTCGCCTCCGCCAGTGCGGATGTCAAGCGCCACTACATGATCGCCGAGCGGGCCTTCGACATCGCCCGCGAGCTCGAGGGCTTCGAGCTCGACGTGCGAGACCTGAAGCGCCGACTGGTCGATGTGGACCACTTCGGCGACACCTTCCGCCCCTACGCCGAGCGATTTCGCCGACTGCTGGGCATCGAGTCGGAGATGGCGCTGAAGCTCCTGCACAAGACCCAGTCCGCCAAGAATCTCGGAGACCTCAACAGCTTCCTTCGCGAGTTCATGCTCGACGAGCCGGAGAGCTTCGGCGCTGCGGACCGGCTGGTGGCCGAGTTCGCCGAGCTGGACGCCGCCCATCGGGAGGTGGTCACCGCACGCCGACAGGTGGATACCCTCAAGCCGGCCCGGGACGACTGCGCGCGGGTGCAGGGCCTGGATCGGGACATCGACGGGCGCGAGCAGCTCCTGCTCGCGATAGACGGCTACTGCGACGAGACACGCATCGGTCTGCTCGACGAGCGCATCAGAGGTCTCCGGACTCGCGACCGGGGTCTGGAAGGCGAGGAACGACGGCAGCAGGACGGCCTCGATCGTCTCGAGGGGGCCCTGGAAACGCTCGAGGCCGAGCACCGCCAGGCGGGCGGCGACCGGATCGAGCATCTCGAACGCCAGCGGCTCGAGGCGGAGAAGCAGCGCGACGAGCGCCTGAAGCGGCGCGGTCAGGCCGAGGCCGCCTGCCGGACCCTGGGGTGGACCCTGTCGGACAACGCCCGGGCCTACAGCGGGCAGATCACTGAGGCCCGGAGCATCGCCGAGTCCTGGCACCGTGCCCAGGAGGATGCGGACGACCGGCGCGACGCCCTGCGCGACGAGAAGAGCGCCCTGGAGACGGAGTTCGCCGGCGTGCGCCGGGAGGTCGAGGCCATGCAGCGCCAGCCCTCCAACATCCCCGCGCACATGCTGGACCTGCGCCGGACCCTGGCGGAGGGCCTGGGCCTCGGCGAGTCCGAGCTGCCTTTCGTCGGCGAGCTGATCCAGGTCCGGGAGGAGGCCGGGGACTGGCGCGGGGCCATCGAGCGGGTGCTGCGCGGGTTCGCCCTGTCGCTGCTGGTGGACGAGCGCCGCTATGCCGCCGTCGCCCAGTACGTCAACGACACCCATCTGGGGCAGCGGCTGGTGTACTACCGCGTGCCCGACGCCGCCCCGGCGGCCCTTCCGCCTGCCCCGCCGCTGTCATTGACTCGCAAGCTGGAGCTCAAGGAGACGACCTACCGGCCCTGGCTGGAGGCGGAGCTGGGGCGTCGCTTCGACTACGCCTGCGTGGACACTCTGCGGGACTTCCGTCGGGAGGACCGTGCCCTGACCCGCCAGGGCCAGGTGCGCCACGGCCGCGCACGCCACGAGAAGGACGACCGCTCCCGGGTGGACGACCGCCGCCGCTGGGTGCTCGGCTTCGACAACCGGGCAAAGCTCGCGCTCTACACCCGAAGGGCGCAGGAGCTGGCGCAGGAGATCACCGCCCTGCAGCGCCGGCTCACCGCCCTGCAGCAGGATCGGGTCGCCCAGCAGGAGCGCTTTCAGGCATCGATCGCGCTGACCCAGCTCGACTGGCGGGACATCGACGTCGCCGATACCCTGGATCACCTCCAGGCGCTGCAGCGCCAGCTGCACGAGCTGCGGAGAGGCAACGAGGCCCTGCGCCGCCTGGGGGAGCGCATCGAGCGCCAGCGCGCGGACATCAAGGCCGCCCGGGATGCCCTGGTCAAGACCCGCGCCGACCGTCAACAGCTCGCGGACGAGATCGACAGGCTCGCGAGGGAGCGGGAGGGTCTGGAGCAGCGCCTGGAGTCCGCCGTCCGGCCCGGCGCCGGACAGTGCGCCTTGCTGCAGGAGCGCTTCGGAGCCGGCGATACGCTCACGCTGGAGAATCTCGACGAGCGGCGGCGCAGCGCCGAGCGCGCCATCCACGGGGAGCTCAGGGCGCTGCGCGAGGAGCGCTCCCATTGCGTCCGCCGGATCGAGCGCGCCTTCGGCGAGTTCAAGCGGGAATGGCCCCAGGAAGGCGCCGACTTCGACGCCACCCTGGATGCGGCGCCGGACTTTCTCGCCTTGCTGCAGCGGCTCGAGTACGACGGGCTGCCCGGGCACGAGCAGCGCTTCTTCGACATGCTCAAGGAGCAGAGCACCGAGAACCTGGCCGCTCTGAACGCCCACATCTCCCAGGCGCGCAAGGACATCTACGCGCGCATGGAGTCCGTGAACGAGGGGCTGGCCGATGCGGAGTTCAATCCCGGCACCCACCTGCAGATCACCATCGCCGACCGGCACCTCGAAGACGTGAGGGAGTTCCGCCGCGAGGTGCAACAGGTCCTGGGCCACGCCTGGCAGATGGACCGGGCGAGCGCGGAAGAGCGCTTCCTGGTGCTGCGTCGCCTGGTGCAGCGGCTCGGCGGTCAGGACCCGGACCAGCGGCGCTGGCGACAGCAGGTGCTGGACGTTCGCCTGCACGTCGAGTTCATCGGCCGGGAGCTCGACCGGGCGGGCGCCGAGGTCGAGCTCTACCGCTCGGGCGCCGGCAAGTCCGGCGGCCAGCGCGAGAAGCTCTCCACCACCTGCCTCGCCGCGGCGCTGCGCTATCAGCTGGGCGGCGCCGAAGGGGGGCTGCCGGTGTACGCCCCGGTGGTGCTCGACGAGGCCTTCGGCAAGGCGGACAACGAGTTCACCGAGCTGGCCATGCGGATCTTCGAGAGGTTCGGCTTCCAGATGATCGTCGCGACCCCGCTGAAATCGGTCATGACCCTGGAGCCCTTCATCGGCGGAGCCTGCTTCGTGGACATTGCCGAGCGCAGACGCTCGGCCACCCTGGCCATCGAGTACGACACCCACCATCGGCGGCTGCGGCTGCCCGCGCAGGCCCGTGTCGAAGACATTCCTGCTTGAACCGGCCCAGGCCCGCGAGCGCCTCACCGCCCGCTACCGCAACCAGTGCCGCACCTGGCTCGCGGGCGGCGGAAGCTGGCCGCTGCGCCTGGCCCTGGGCGTTCCCAGCGAGCGCCAGGCCGCCGACCACCTGCCCGAGGTGCGCGCCTGGCAGGAGGCCTGGGCACACTGGCGGGGGCCCGCCAAGGTGCGCTGGACCGAGAGGCGTTGGCCGACGCTGGGGACCCAACGCCTGCCCGAGGCCCTCGAGCTGCCCGCCGCCGAGGACGTCGCGGCCGTTGCCGGCCGGGCCGAGGAGTGGTCGAGGGCGCGGCTGCGTTTCCTGGAGCTCTCAGCGATCTGGCCGGCCCTGGGCGCGATCCTCCCGCGCCACCTCGACGTACTCACCGGCTGGACCGACGCGGAGCTTCGCCGACTGGTCGACCTCCTGCGATGGCTTGCCAGCCACCCCCGGTCAAACCTCTACCTCCGCCAGCTCCCCGTCCCCGGCATCGACAGCAAGTGGCTCGAGACGCGCCAGAAGGTGGTCAAGGACGGGCTGCGGGCGATCCTCAACGACACCTCTGCCGAGGATGTCTACGAGATCGCAGGGCTGCGGCGCATGCCGGTGCCGATGCGCATGCGCCTGCTCGACCCCGGCCTGCGCCACGGCGTCGGCGGCCTCAGTGATATTCAAGCCCCCGTCGCCGAGCTGGCCTCGCTGAAGCTGCCCGTCGAGCGCGCACTCATTGTCGAGAACCTGCAGACCGGACTGGCCCTGGAGGACCTCCGAGGCGCCGTGGCGTTCATGGGCCGGGGCTACGCCGTCAAGCCCTTCGAGGAGATTCCCTGGCTGCGGGACCTGCCGTGCCACTACTGGGGCGATATGGATACCCACGGGTTTGCCATTCTCGACCGCCTGCGCCTCCACCTTCCCCAGGTGAGCAGCGTCCTGATGGACGAGCCGACGCTGTTGGAGCACAGGGACCTGTGGTCCCACGAGGCAGACCCGGCCTTCTCCCGGCAGCTGCCCCGGTTGGACGAGGCGGAGTCGGCGACCTATCAGGCGCTCCGCGAGGGGCGCTGGGGCCCCGGGGTACGCCTGGAACAGGAGCGCATCCCCTGGCCGTACGCCGTGAAAAGGATCGCCGACCTGGCGGGCTTCGCGCCTCCTGGAGAGGCCCTCGACCCGGACGCATAGACGGCGGACAAGGACCGCAGCTGGCCTTTCCCGGTAATGCCTTGGGCAAGCAGGCGGGGATCCGGGTGCAGCCTGGACGTGCCCCGTCCAATTCACGGGACCCGCCCGATTCAGAAAGCGTCGTTAACGGCCCCGGAATACCTGCCGTCGGTGGGGCGGGACAGCGCGCGCTCCTGACGCGCGCGCCGATCGCCCGCATCCGATCAGCGCTCAGATCGACCGGACATCGACCAGGGGCCGGCCGACGTAGCTCACACGGGCGATCAGAAGATCGGCATTCAGCAAAGAGACCCGGAGCGCCGTCACTCGGGCGAACCTCACGCGGCTTGCAGCTCGCCCGGGCGACCACAATCCTCCCGCCCTGGTCACTCCGCCGGAGCTGGCAGCGTGCAGGGACAGTTGAGCATGGCAGCAAGAGCTGGTGTACGGTTCGGTACTGGTCAGCGCTCAAGAGGCGCCCCTGCAGGCGGGCTGCACCCGGCTCGGGTCGCCGCGGCCCTCGAGTGACCGTCGGCCGCATGGATGCGGCCGCCGAGCGTACAGGGATGTATTCACCGCGTGTCACGGAAAGGGTCCGGCGGCCCAAGCCGCTCAGGTCGCCCGGCGGCTCATGAGGTCCAGGCAACATGAAACAGCACACCGGCCGCAGGGTACACGGCTTCCCGGGAAGATTGCGGGAGCCGGGGCACCGTGCCTCAGCCTCACTGAGGCCCCGACGAACCCGCCGGCGGCCGAGAGCCCGGGGCCTTGCGGACGCGGACCGGACTGCTGCAGGATCCATTGCCACACGCAGGCAATGACCATCTCCGGCAGTCAGATCGAGCTTCCCGACGGACGGCGTCTCGGTTACCGCGACAGCGAGAACCGCAGCGGGCTGCCCGTGTTCCTGCTGCACGGGGTGCCGGGCTCCCGCCTTCAGGGTCATCCCGACCGCTCGATCGCGGCCGACCTCGGTCTGCGCCTCATCGGCGTGGACCGCCCCGGGGACGGCCTGTCCGATCCGAGAGAGGAGGCCAGTCTGCCGGCTTGGCCGAACGACGTTGCAGCGTTGGCGGACCGGCTGGGGCTGGAGCGCTTCGGAGTCCTGGGTTTGTCCGGGGGCGGAGCCTACGCCGCCGCCTGCGCCTGGAGGTTGCCGAAACGCGTGAGGACGCTGGCCCTGGTCAGTCCCATGGGTCCGCCGGAGAACCGGGAGGAGGTCCAGCGGATGCCGCCGCTCAACCGCTGGATGCTCAGCCTCGCCGTCCATGGAAAGTGGACGCTGGTCCTTCCGGGGCATCTGTTCTCTCTTCTCGCCCGGCATCGCACCCGCTGGTTTCTGCGGCTGCTCAATGCCCATCTTCCCCCCGTCGACCGGGAGATCTTCGAACGGCCGGAGCTCCAGTCCTTCATGGACCAGGACGTGCGAGAGGCATTCCGCCAGGGGCCCTGGGGAGGCATCGGCGACCTGAGGGTCCTGGCGAGGCCCTGGGGGTTCGACTTGAAGGAGATCGCTGCGCCAGTGCGGCTCTGGCATGGCGAGCAGGATCAGACAGTCCCGGTCGGGCTCGCCCGAGCGCTCGCTGAGGCTTTCCCAGACTGCGCGGCGCGCTTCATCCCTGACGCGGGCCATCTGCTGCAGCTCGCATACTGGCGCGACATCCTCTCGGACCTGCGCGAGTCGCTGCGGGCAGCCCCCTAGCCTGCTCTTGCTCCCCGCCCGCGCTCTGACACTGCAGCAGGAGGACACCCATACTTCGCCGCGGGCGCCGAGCTCGTGC
>JASFUT010000071.1:0-12330 GCA_050050175.1 Chromatiales bacterium | reverse complement strand
GATCGCGTTCTATACGGTGCCTACGCCGGTACGGAAATCAAGCTGGACGGCGAGAGCCACCTGATCATGCGCGAGGACGACATCCTGGCGGTTATCGAGTGATCACCCGTACGCTTCGGGTCGTCGGTCCGAAGACCGGAAACGGCCCGGAGACGACATCAACTGGGCAGCTCACGCCAAGGAATCCGGGCAAGGCCTTCCGATGTTCCGCCCTGGTGGGCACGGCGCCGCGCTGAGATCCGGCAACGCGGGCACAGCTGGAGGACGGCCAGATTCGCCTTGCCGCTCTTTAAGCTGACCTCCTCCTCACCGAGCTCCCCGTTTCGGCTCCACCTGATGCTACTCGCCGAAGTGCTCGAGGATCACGCTCTTCGCCTGGCGGGCGGCGTGCTCGACCGTTTCGAAGGTGAGGCTGCTGCCTACGAAGTAGGTTCTCCGGTGGCCCTGCATACGGTCGATCACGTCATAGAAACCGAGCTCGAGTGCTCGCGGCCCCACGTGAGGGAAGTAGTTCGGCCATTCCTTCTGATGAAGACCGAGCAGATACCGGCCTACGGCAGACCCCATGTCCTCCGCCAGCACGCTCCGGATTTCCCGGGGGGAACGTTTCCGCTCTACGACCTGGTACGCATTGCCCAGCGCAAGAAGCCCGAAATCGTACGGTGCGGCCCACGCCCCGACGTGATTGATGCGATCGGGATTCGCGTTCTCACGGAAATAGAGGATCTCCTCGTCGAGGCCCGACCCGGCGACCAGGGTGACGAAATAGCGGACCGATTGCATCCGCGTGAACAACCACTCTTCGAAAGGCGTCACGTCGAGAAACCGGGGAACGACATTGAGCGCGGTTGCGATCACGACGGCATCGAACCAATCCTGTTCGATGCCGTTCACGGTGATCCGCACCTGGCAGGATTGACACCGAGGCGCGGGCCGCCGGATGTGGGTGACTTCGGAATCGAGTCGCACGTCCAAGGTTGCGGCAAGGGCGTCGAGCACGGACTGAAAACCGCCCGGAAAGATACGACCCGACTCCGCCTCGAATCCCGAGGGCCCGAGCTTCACCAGAAACGGCAGGAACTTGACGTAGTAGGCCGCCGGAACTGTCTCCGAATAGCCGTAGCCGAATCCGGTCAACAGGGCCTTCATCCAGTCCTCTACCAGGCCGATCCCGTAGCGCTCGGCGAACTCGGAAAAGGGTAGACTCAGGTCATCCGGAACCGACACCATTCCGGGTGCATCGATGAACGCCGAGAACTGATCAAGCACCGCCGCGTAGTTGCTCTCGGCCGCGTCGATTTCCGTCGCGCTGTAGCTGGCTTGGAGGAAGTCCTGCAACGCCATCCTGTTGCCGGATTCATCGAGCAGGGCGAAGCCGGCCGGCGCCGGGATGCTGGGAATCCCGAATCTTTCGGCATAGCCCAGGGTGATCGGATAATCGTCTTCGGTGACCAGCACTGCGCCAAATTCGAGGGCGATATCGCCAACGGGGATGGAGAACACCTTGCCGCCGACACGTCGCTCCTTCTCGAACACCACGACCTCGTGCCCCAGCGCGGTCAGCTCATAGGCGGCGGTCAGGCCGGCGGCGCCCGCACCCACCACCGCCACGCGGAGCGGCCGCTGCGGAGCCGCCCACAACGGTGACGCGCCGAGCAGCAAGCTGAGGGCGGAGATAATCGCGATCCGGGCTGCTGTGGTCATCAAGGTAGACCGCATCTACTGCATTGGAACACACCCGCATGATACCGGCCGCGGGTCTCTGCCGGGACTCGGGTGACATGACTCCCGATCCGACACCCGAGGCGGGCCCGCCGGGTCGATAGGCTCAGAGCCGCCGCTCCCTTCGAGCCGCGGGCAGCGAAGGAGCAGACGTTGGACGAGGACGAGAGCTACGGCGGACTGGGGCTGACCGGGCTGCTGCGGAGCGGCGGGACGAACGCCTCCCAGCTGCTCGACGCCGCCCCGCTGCGAGTCGACGCCAGGGGATCCTGAATCGGGGGCTCTGGCGCTGCGTTCGGGGGACGGCGCCCGCGCCGCGATCGAAATCGGTGGCCGACGGTGTTTGCGGGAACACCCGTCCGGTGTGTCTCGACGAAGTTCCGGGCGCGTCCCTGTGATTCCCGACCGGGGCCGACAGGGCGTCCTATCGGCTGTCCTTGTGCGCACGGCCGCCGGGGCCGGGCCCGGCTGCGAGCCGCTCCGCGCCCCCGGACTTGATCGACGGGGGCCGCCAGACCCTGCGGGCATGCGGCCCTTCCGTTGATCATGGCCGTTCTCTTCCGGAGCCCTCGGGTCTCCTGCTCAGCGGCCGGAATATCCGTCCTTCGGCCTTGAGGAAGCGGACGAAGAACTCGAACAACACCAGCCGCGTGGTCTGCACGAAGACCACCAGCCCCTCAACGGCAATGATGAGGGCATGCCCCAGGATCAGGAACAGCCAGTGGAGAACGGGGCTCGCGAGCCCGTCGGCCAGCTGCAGAACGGCGCCGGAGAGGGCGGCATGGGCCAGCGCAAAGGCCCCGACACGAAGAAACGAGAGGGTGTTGAGCAGCAGTTCGAAGGCGCTCTGCAGAAGCCGGCCGAGAGCCGCCGCCAGGTGCGCCAGGCGGTGCTTTTCGGCGGAACGGAGCTGGCCCAGGATGAACCAGACCAGCAAGGGGGCGGCGACCCACAGACACCCGGTGCAGAATAGTCCCGCCAGGGCCGCGCCGTAGAGCAGAAGAAGGACGGCCTCCCCAAGCAGCCAGCGTCGCACCTCGCCTCGCCAGTAGGCCTCGACACCGCCGAACGCGACTCCCGTCAGCATGAGCAGGACGCCGAGCACCAGCGGCGCGCCCAGCACCTCAAAGGGATGGTCCAGAGGGTGCAGCCACAACGGATTCAGCACGTCCTCGAGCCCGAACACCTCTCCAAACACGACGCCGAAGAGCGCGGCCGAAATGCCGCAGGGAACGAGAAAACGTCCCTGGGGCCAGCGCCGATACAGCAGGGCGCTCAGCAGGGCCAGCAGCAGCCCGTGCCCCACGTCCGGGAACATGTAGCCGAACAGCAGAGGCACGATGACGGGCAGCAGGCCGCTCGGGTCGATCTCCCTGTTGCCGGGCGTTCCCACCATCTCAATGAACAACTGGAACGGACGCGCCCAGGGGGGAAGCACCATGCCCACCGGCGCGCGCGAGAACACCGGTGCCGGAGCGAAGCGAATGACCCCGTGGACGTGGACCTGCGCGAGAGCCCGCTGCAGCTCGTCCGGCCCGTCCGCCGTGGTCCATCCGGTGATATGGCACATCCTCTCGTCCGCAGACAGGTCCCCCGCCCTCTCAACGAACCAGCTGAGCAGCGTCATCGTCGTTACGGCGTCGGCAATTCCGGGCTCATGCTTTTGCGCTTCCAGCTCCCGGGCCAGTATGCCGATACGCGATTCGACCGCCTGCCGCCTGCCCTCGACCTGCGAGTGCCGCTCGGCCGGGTCTGCGGACAACCACTCGGGCAGATCCACATCCACGCAGGCCTCGGAGCGATACGCACGCTCGATGAGCGCACTGTTCTCGGCGAGAACCGCCACGATAAAGAAGTCGTGCTCCGCACCGGAAAAGAGCTCGCCGACTGCGGCGCACACGTCCGCGTCCAGACGATGGCCGTGGGAACAGGCGAACACTCGCTTGTAGAGGAAGCGGCTCGGCCGGGACAGCCCCGACAGATCGATCGAGGCGCCGTCGAGCGCGGCGAGGAGCTCGCAGAGAAGCGCCAGGCTCTCCCTCTCGCGCTCCAGAGCCCGCCGCCGTTTCAGGAGCCAGGCGACCGAGTCACGCCAGGGCCGGAGACGATGCATGGCCTCGCGGGCCATTTGCTCGGGTGACGCCATCAGAGCCGGCGGACCCGGGGCGCACTCGGGAAGCAGATCGCCGTAGAGACCGGCGAGCTCGCGGAACTCCGCGACCGCCCTCCGGACACCCCGCAGCTCAAGTGGATGGCTGAGCCTGGAGTCCGACTCCAGCTCCACCCGACCCGTCTCGGCAAGGGCCTCCATGGCGTGCACGGACTCGGCCCGCGGGACATAGGTCTCGAACCAGCGGGCATTCTGACGACGAAAGCGCATGCCATGCGGCCTGTCTGGATCCGGGGAGGCAACGCCGGTCGCCCCGGCGAACCGACGGGAAACTCCGGCAGCGCCATCCGTGCGTAGAACAACTCCCGATACGGCAGGGCCCTAGAGCGCCGAGACGGGGATCCCGGATCATCCCCCGCTCGCCCGGGCGGGGCCACCGCCTGACGGTCAGGGGCCGGCGAACGCCCGTCCGCTTCAGATCTTTCCCGGCAAGGCGGCCCTCAACCCGTCTGCCGACGGAACGCCGGTGACAGAACGCTCGCCGTCGACGGCCATTGGGGGCGTGCTCCTCACACCGCGCCGCCGAGCGCGGTCCGTCTGCCCGGTAACATCGGCGCCGCCGTAGTCGAGCCTTGCAGAGCCCGCCGATTCCATGATCTCGTCCACCAGGCTTTTGGCCTGCCCACGACTTCCGGAGGCGGGGGACGAGAACGTCCACCCTGACCGGCATGACGGCCTCCTTGGCCGCATTCCGCCAGCCATACAGATGGTCCCTGCGCCCGCCTGGCCCGCGAGCCATCCTGCAGCTGCGTCACCCCTGACCCACAGGCTCTGGCCCCACCGCCGGTCGCAGGCGCCCGCACCCGCCGCCCCTCGGCACGCGGAGCCGAGGGTCGCGTGTGCACCGCCTCCAACCGGTTCGCCCGATTCTACCAGGCTGTTGAGAAACGGCCTGCCCGATGGATCATGCCGCGGTCGACATCAGCACAAGAAGGACTGAAAGCCGCCGCGCTTCGATGGACGCACACGTGCGGCCCTCCCGCCGGCATTGCCATGTGCCAGGCCGCCGCGAAGCTCCGGGCCGCGGCGCGCAGTGGGGGCCACCCCAGGAGTCGCCGGCGTGGATGCGCTGTCGCGTCGTTGACAGGGCGAGGCTCTCGGGGTCCGCCCGCCGCTGCACGTGCACATCCGGTCCGATCCCGGCGCGTCGGCCCTGCGGAACCTCGGCAGCCGTTTCCATTTCCGCACTTCGTCGCCCACAATCCGGTTAGGCGCCGGCGTTCTGCAGCCCACAGCACAGTGGCCGGAACGCCCTTTGCAGCCCATCGTCCGCATCAGGGAGACGACGATGCCGCCGGAAGAACCCGTCGCCGGACCGCCGCCCGAAGGGCTGGAGCCGGAAATCTCGCCCGAGGAGGGCCGGCACCTCTTCGTTCTGGGCGTCATCGCCATCGGCCTGGGCATCGCCGCGATCTGGCTGCCGGGGAGGACTGAGGTCTCCACGGCGGTCATCCTGGGCCTGCTCTTCATGGCCATCGGTGTGGCCGATTCGATCCACGCCTTCCTGCTCGAGCGGGCGGTGTTCGTGCTGAGCTGGATCGCGGCCTGCCTGTTCTTCTTCGCCGGAGCGCTGCTCGCCCTCTCCGAGGCGGTCGGAACGCTCTCCCGCGGCAGCGTGGGCATGACCTCCCTGCCCTTCGCGATGGCCATCGTGTTCTGGGTCGGCGGCGGGCTGCGCATGAGCAAGGGCTTCTATCTGCGTCCGTTCCGGAACTGGACCTGGGTGATGGCCAGCGGGCTTCTGGGCGTCGTCTTCGGGGTGGCGATCTTCCTTCAATGGCGCACGATCACCCTGGAGGGCGTCAGCTCGCTCGCCGGGATCAGCATGATCGTCGACGGGGCCTCGAGGATCATGCTCTCGCGCGCGATCACGCCGCCGGGGCAGGGATCCTGACCTGACCCCGGCGCTCTGCGCCCGACGGCACGGCCGCGGGAGCGCGAGCGGGCCCCGCACCCGATAGCGGGTTGCCTGCGCTCTGAGGGCACCACCCGGCAGTGGTCGGCCCATCGGGCGACAGGCGCCATCCCGCCGTCTACATTGATAGGCAGGCCCGTTTATTCGGCGTAGACCGCCGGCAATGACAACGACCCGGAGGCGCGACACCCCATGAGATCCCTGCTCATCTGTCTGGCCGCACTGGCCTTCGGCCCGGCTGCGCCCGCCGCCGATCTGCCCCCGTTGGCCCAGCTGTGCGCGGCCTGCCACGGCGAGCAGGGATCCAACCCCTGGCCGGACGTGCCCAATATCGGCGGGCTCTCGGACGTGCTCGTCTACAACGCCCTGTGGGACTACCGCGCGGGGGACCGGCCCTGCCGCGAGCCGGCCTGCACGGACGCGGGGAAGTGTCCGGACCTGGATATGTGCCAGGTGACGAAGGGCCTGACGGACGACCAGATCGATCTCCTCGCCGCCACCTTCTCGGCGTTTCCGTTCGAGGCGGTGCAGGCCGGCTTCGACCCCGACCTGGCCGCCGAAGGGCGGAAGATCCACTACCGCGAGTGCAACATGTGCCATGCCGACGGCGGCACCACCAGCCGAGAGGGCGCGGCCATCCTGCGGGGGCAGAAGCGGGAGTACCTGCGCCAGTCCCTGGAGGACTTCCAGCACGGGCGCCGACCGGTGCTAGACACCATGCTGGAGCGCGTGAGGAAGCTGGGCCACGACGAGCTCCAGGCGCTGGTCGAGTTCTACGCGAGCCCGGTGGAGGGGCTGCGACGCGGCCAATGACGGCGCCCGGCCCGACCAGGCCGTCGCGCTGTCCAGCTCCCACCCGCCCCGCCACGAGACGCCCCATGCCCTACGACTCGATCTCTGAGCTCCCGGACTCCGTGCGAGCGAACCTGCCCAGGGGCGCGCAGGCGATCTACAAGGAGGCGTTCAACAACGCCTGGGACCAATACAGCGACCGGAAGGACCGCGAAGCCACCGCCCACAAGGTGGCCTGGTCCGCGGTCAAGAAGCGCTACGAAAAGAGAGGCGACCGCTGGGTGGAGCGCTGAGCCCGCGTGCGATCTGACGCATTCGGACCTTCAGGCGCTCAAGGGTCCCAAGGCGCCCGAGCGCGCCCCCGAAGCCCCCCATAGACGGCACCCAGGAGCGCGCCGAACACCAGGTGCAGTGTCAGGGCGGCGACCGGTGCTGCAGGACCCAGGGCCAGGCCCAGCAGCCCCCCGCCGGCGATCGGCATGAAGACCACCATCATCAGCACCCAGGCGCCGACGCCGAACGCCACGCCCTTGATCCAGTAACCCTGCAGCGGAATCCGGTCCGCAGTGAGCGCGAACAGGCCTCCCCACAACAGGGTCCCGACGAGGAAGTGTGTTGCCCATGCCACCCAGAAGTTGGCGATCGGCCAGGCATGGCCGGAGGTCAGCCCCGAGAGCAGTGCGATCAGGTTGAGCCCGGGCGCCAGTCCCGCCGCCGCTTTCGCGATCATCAGCACGGAGAGGACGATGGTGGCGACGAGGCCCGCGGCCAGCCCCCTGGCGAGGTCGTGCATGATCGGCTCCTGCGTGTATGCTTCAGGTAGAGGGGTCAGTCCGGCATCCTGGGGCGCGGAGCGGCCGGAAGCAACCATTGGGACCGGTGACCGCCCGGATTGCCTTCAGGCCCCGCCGGCCGGCCGCCACGACGCCTCCAGGCGTCGAGTGACCCGGGCGGGCGGTGCCACCCGGGCGCAGGGCTCATACGCCCGGGAGCCCGGGCGCTCAGCCCGGCCCCGCTGCCCCGCCCCGAGGCGACCCCCGTTGTTGCCTTGAGTCGGGTTGCCCGCTTTGAAGCCGGAGCCCGAACGACGCGGAGAGATACGATGGACATCGACATGGCAGACGTAACCGTCCACATCGACGAGACCCTGGACGACGAGCGGCGAGCGCTGGTGGCCGACGGCGTGCGCGGCGCGGAGGGCGTGGTTTCGGTGGGCTACGACCAGGGTAGACCGCACCTGATGATCGTGGAGTACAACCCCGCCCAGACGGACTCACAGCAGGTGCTGGCCAGCGTGACCAGCCAGGGCGTGCACGCGGAGCTCATCGGGCTCTGAGCGCGCCGGGTGCGGCGGGGCGGGACGGTCCCGCCCGGCCGCGAGACGCGACCCCGGCACCCGATCAGGCCGCCCTGGCGCGCCGCCCCTGCGCCCGGTTGAGGGCGGAGATGACCGCCTTGAGGGACGCGCTGACCGTGTCGTGGTCGAGCGCCGCCCCGCTCACCCTCGCACCGTTGACATTGAGCTGGACGTAGCAGGCCGCCTCCGCGTCGGTGCCTTCGCCGATGGCGTGCTCGGTGTAGTCCACGACCCGCACCTGCTGTCCGCCGTGGCGCTGCCAGGCATCCACGAAGGCCGACATGGCGCCTTCGCCCTCGCCGTGCAGCACCCACTCGGTCCCGTCCACCGCGATCCGCGCCTCGATCACGTCGTGACCGTTGCGGTCCAGGTGGTAGCCGAGCAGCCGCACGGGTGCGGCATCGGCGACGAAGTGCTCCATGAACAGGGCGTGGATGGCCTCCGAGTCGACCACGCCGGGGCGCTGCTCGCTGGCCTTCTGCACCAGCTGCGCCAGCTCCACCTGCAGCCAGCGCGGCAGGCTGAGTCCGTAGTCGCGCTCCATGACGAAAGCCACGCCCCCCTTTCCCGACTGGCTGTTGACCTGGATGACCGCCTGGTAGTCCCGGCCCAGGTCCCGCGGGTCGATGGGCAGATAGGCCACCTGCCAGGGCTCGTCGGGGCGCTGCACGCGCAGGCACTTGCCGATGGCGTCCTGGTGACTCCCGGAGAAGGCGGTGTAGACCAGCTCGCCCACCCAGGGGTGGCGCGGATGCACGGCGATGCCCGTGCACTCCGTGGCCACCTGGATGATCTCGTCCGCGTTGGAGAGGTCCAGCTCCGGGTCGACCCCCTGGCTGTAGAGGTTCATCGCCATGGTGACGATGTCGGTGTTGCCCGTGCGCTCGCCGTTGCCGAGCAGGGTCCCCTCGACGCGATCGGCGCCCGCGAGCAGGGCCATCTCGGCCGCGGCCACGGCCCCGCCCCGGTCGTTGTGGGTGTGGACCGACACCAGGATGCTGTCGCGCCGGGACACGTGGCGAACGAAATACTCGACCTGGTCGGCGAAGACATTGGGTGTGGCCACCTCCACCGTGGCGGGCAGGTTGATGATGCAGGGCCGATCCGGCGTGGGCCGCCATACGTCCACCACCGCGTCGCACACCTCCACCGCATAGTCCATCTCGGTGCTGGTGAAGCTCTCCGGCGAGTACTGGAATACCCAGTCGGTCCCGGGGTAACGGGCCGCCTCGCGCTTCAGCAGCTCGGCGCCCCGCCGGGCGATGGCCTTGACGCCGTCGCGATCCTGGCGGAAGACCCGCTCGCGCTGCACCGCGGAGGTGGAGTTGTAGACGTGCACGATGGCCCGGCGTGCGCCCTCCAACGCCTCGAAGGTGCGCTCGATCAGGGCCTCACGCGCCTGGACCAGCACCTGGATGGTCACGTCTGCCGGGATCTGATCCTCTTCGATCAGCCAGCGCACGAAGTCGTAGTCGGGCCGACTCGCCGCGGGAAAGCCCACCTCGATCTCCTTGAAGCCGAGGCGGACCAGAAGGCCCCACAGGCGGCGCTTCTGCTCCACGCTCATGGGCTCGAGCAGCGCCTGGTTGCCGTCGCGCAGGTCCACGCTGGCCCAGCGCGGGGCCCTCTCGATGGCCCGGCCGGGCCACTGCCGGTCGTGCAGCGGCACCGGCGGCACGGGGCGGTACTTGCGGTGGTCGTAGGTGCTCATGGCGATCTCCCTGGTCGGCGGAGCGGCTCGCGGCGTCTGCGCTTTGTCTTGCCGGCCCTCGTGGGACCGGCCGGGGTAGGCCGGCGCCTTGTGGGCGCTGCCCGGAATCGCCCGCTTGTGGCGGACAGACACAGAATAGGGGAAAGACCGCGGAATATGTTTGCGAATTTGCCCCCAGGAGCGGCAACTAACGCTATTTAATGCTAAATTTCTCTAAATCATAGACAGCAATAACCATCCACACGGAGCCGCCGCACCATGGCCCTCGATCGTTACGACCGCCGGATCCTCGAGGTACTGCAGGACGACGGCCGTATCAGCAATCAGGATCTGGCCGATCGCATCGGCCTGTCCCCGTCACCCTGCCTGCGCCGGGTACGCGCGCTGGAAGAATCGGGACTGATTACCGGCTACCGGGCGCTGGTCGACGCCGGGCGGCTCGGCCTCAGCCTGATGGCGCTCATCCACATCTCCATGGACCGCCACACCCCCGAGCGCTTCGAGCGCTTCGATGCGACGGTGCGGACCCTGCCCGAGGTGCTGGAGTGCCTGCTGATCACCGGCCAGGACGCCGACTACCAGCTCAAGGTGATCGTCCGGGACATGGACGCCTACCAGGACCTGCTGCTGAACAAGATCACGCGCATCGAGGGGGTCTCGGGGGTCCATTCCAGCTTCGTGCTGCGGCGGGTGGTGGACCGCACGGCCGTCCCCCTGCCCTGACGGCCTTGCCGCACCCGGGAACGACGCCCGCCGGGTTTGGGATCGCCCGGGCCGACCCTATATGCTGGGGGTAGACCCTGACAGGAGAGGCCAGGTCATGACCGACAAGATCCGCAAGTCCGACGAGCAGTGGAAGGCGGAGCTGAGCCCCGAGCAGTATCAGGTGTGCCGCCGCAAGGGCACGGAGCGCGCATTCACCGGCGAGTACCACGCCGCCAAGACTCCGGGCACCTATCGCTGCGCGTGCTGCGGAGCGCCGCTGTTCTCGTCCGCCCAGAAGTTCGACTCGGGCACCGGCTGGCCCAGCTTCTGGCAGCCGGTCGCCGCGGAGGCGGTGGAAACGGAGGACGATCACGCCTTCGGCATGCACCGCACCGAGGTGCTGTGCAGCCGCTGCGACGCCCATCTGGGGCACGTGTTTCCCGACGGCCCGGAGCCCACCGGCCTTCGCTACTGCATCAACTCCGTCTCGCTCAAGCTGGAGCCCGAGGACGGCTGAGGGTCGCCGCCGGGCTTCGGAAAGGCCAGGTGCGGCTGAAGCCGGATCTACGGGCACCGCCGTCCGGCCGCGCCGAAGAACCCCATCCGAAGCCCGCCCCTCTCTGCCTGCCGTCTACCCTCTACTCACCCACCACCGCCACCTCGGCGGGGCGCGGGTTGGAATGGCCCGTAGCGATCTATATACTCGACGGCTCGCCGATTCCCGACCAGACCACACAGGTATTCCGAGCCGGCCATGAGCATCCAGTCCTTCAACCCCCCCGTGCGCACCCTGATGGGGCCCGGCCCCTCCGACGTCCATCCGCGCATCCTGGAGGCCCTCTCGCGACCGACCATCGGCCATCTGGACCCGGTGTTCGTCGCCATGATGGAGCAGACCAAGACCCTGCTGCAGTACGCCTTCCAGACGGAGAACCCCCTGACCATGCCGGTCTCGGCACCGGGCTCCGCCGGCATGGAGACCTGCTTCGTCAATCTGGTGGAGCCCGGCGACAAGGTCGTGGTCTGCCAGAACGGCGTCTTCGGTGGCCGGATGAAGGAGAACGTGGAACGCTGCGGGGGAACCGCGGTGATGGTGGAGGACGAGTGGGGCCGTGCCGTCGATCCCGAGAAGGTGGAGGACGCGCTCAAGGCCAACCCCGACGCCCGGATCCTGGCCTTCGTCCACGCGGAGACCTCCACGGGCGCCCAGTCCGACGCCCCCACCCTGGTCGACCTGGCCCACCGTCACGACTGCCTGGCCATCGTCGACGCCGTGACCTCCCTGGCGGGCACGCCGGTCAAGGTCGACGCCTGGGGGATCGACGCCATCTACTCCGGTACCCAGAAGTGCCTGTCCTGCACGCCCGGGCTCTCCCCGGTAAGCTTCAGCGAGCGCGCCCTGGAGAAGGTCAAGGCCCGCAAGACCAAGGTCCAGAGCTGGTTCCTGGACCTCAACCTGGTGATGGGCTACTGGGGCAGCGGCCAGAAGCGGGCCTACCACCACACCGCCCCCGTCAACGCCCTCTACGGGCTGCACGAGGCCCTGGTCATGCTGCAGGACGAAGGCCTGGAGAACGCCTGGGCCCGCCACCGGAGCAACCACCTGGCGCTGAAGGCGGGCCTCGAGGCCATGGGCCTGACCTTCATCGTGCCGGAGGCCGAGCGCCTGCCCCAGCTCAACGCCGTCTCTATCCCAGAGGGGGTGGACGACGCGACGGTGCGCTCGCGCCTGCTCTCGGAGTACAACCTGGAGATCGGTGCGGGCCTGGGGGCCCTGGCGGGCAAGGTCTGGCGCATCGGGCTCATGGGCCACAGCAGCCGTGCCGAGAACATTCTGCTCTGCGTCAGCGCCCTGGAGGCGGTGCTCGCGGAGATGGATGCCCCCATCCGATCCGGCGTGGCCCTGGCCGCGATGCAGAAGGCCCTGCGGGAGGCATGACCCTCCCCGACCTGCCCAC
>JASFUT010000070.1:0-12393 GCA_050050175.1 Chromatiales bacterium | reverse complement strand
CTCCGAAGTCGTCAACCTCCATCCGGTCGCGATCATCGTTGCCATCCTGGTGTTCGGGGGCTTCTGGGGATTCTGGGGGGTCTTCTTCGCCATCCCCCTGGCGACGGTGGTGCAGGCCATACTGACTGCCTGGCCGTCGGTGCGCAGGAAGCGGACCAAGGGGGAAGCGAGAGAGGCGGCGTGAGGCCGGGGGGGGGCGCCGCCCACCCCGGCGAGGTCCTCAGCCGGACCTGCGGGTGCTGATACCGAAGGGAGCGTAGGCAGGACACCACCCGATGAATGCGGTGGCCAGAGGAATCACGCCGATCGCTCCCCACCAGCTCTGGGCCCAGAGGCCCCATCCGATCAACGCCAGTCCGGCCAGGATGCGGATCACCCTGTCCACGCTTCCGATGTTCCGGGTCATGCTCGATCTCCAGTATCCAGTGCGGAAGGCCGGTCTCCCGGCCGCTTGGATTGCAGACTAAGGGGGCGGGGGCCGCATGTCTGTGACTATGTCACACCCGTCAGTCGTCCCTCGCCTTGCCCTCCAGCCCTTCGGCATCGAGCAGCCGCACGCTGCCTCGGGCGATCCGCAACAGGCCCAGCGCCTCGAAATCCTTGAGGATCCGGCTGACCACCTCGCGGGACGTGCCCAGCTCGGAGGCGATCTGCTGATGGGTGGCGTCGAGCCTCGCCTCGGGGCCCGCCGCGTGCTGAATCAGGTGCCGGGCCAGCCGCCGATCGACACGGCGGAACGCGACTTCCTCGACCAGGCTGATCACGTCCGCCAGGCGCGAGGCGATCAGACCGAAGACGTAGTCCCGCCAGGCAGGGGAGAGCTCGAGCCAGCGGATGAGATCGGCGCCGCTCACCAGGAGCCCCTCCAGGGAGGTTTCGCATTTCGCAAACGCGGGAAAGGGTCGATGGCTGAGGATGCACGAGGCCGTGAGCACGCAGCTCTCTCCGGGGCCCACCCGGTAGAGCGTGATCTCGCGTCCCGACTCGCCGAGCTTGAAGACGCGGGCGCTGCCGGACAGCACGAGCGCGAGGTGCCCGCAGGTCGTGCCCTGCCGGCAGATGGTCTCCCCGGCGCCGAGCCGCGCCGGGACGGTGCGGGACGCCAGCTCTGCGCGCAGCTGCGGGGTGCATCGTTGAAGAAACTGGAAGGCCTCGCCGAGCCGCTCGAGGTGCGTGGCGTCGAGCGCCATGGCTCGTGGCAACCTACGCGGGGGTCCGGGGGTCGGTCTCAGCTGCCGGGGCCGTAGGCTCCATGCGCCTGCTGGACGCGCTGCCCGAGGATCAGATCGGCTCCCGCGGCGCGGGTGTGCTCCTCACGCCGGCCGTCCGCTCCGTGCGGAACAATCACCAGCGCCCCGGTCTGGTGGACCGCCTCCGCCAGCCGGGTGAGGGCCTGCTGGGAGGACTGCGCGACCGCTTCGGTGAGCTCGACGTAGTCGGACCGCAGGAACCTCAGGACGCGGAACGCCGCATCGCTGCCCGTAAACCGCGACAGCGCGGTCCCTATGCCGAGCTCGCCGAGGCTGCGCACCAGCTCCCGCGCCGCCTTGGGGTCGGCGGCGACGTCGGTGAGCGGGAGCTCGGCGACCAGGCCGGACCCTGTGAGGTGACGGGCGCGAAGTCGGTCCCGCAGCCAGGCCCGGGTCTCCTGGCTGGCGAGGAACTGAGGCGAGAGCCTCAGAAACAGTCTGAACGCCCGGCCGTCACCGCCGCGCTCCTCGAGCACGGACAATGCCTGGTCCAGCATCCAGCGAAAGGTCTCCTCCGCCATGTCGGCCCGCTCCGCCGTGGTGCGAATGTCTCTCGGGTCGATCGCCACGCGCCCATCGCCCGTGCTGATCCGCAGCCCCACTTCGTAGCTCTCGGCGGGATCATTCTGCAGCCTGCCGATGGGTCGAAGCATGAGCTCGGTGTCGCCGCTCTCCAGTGCGTCTCGCAGCTGGCGGTGCAGCGCCGTCGTCACGCCCCCTGCCTCCCCGCCGTAGACTTCCACCCGGTCGCCACCGGCCTGCGAGGCGGAGCGGGTGGCCTTCGCCGCCCGGGACGCCGCGCCCGCGCCGTCGGAAAGACCCTGGTAGAGGGGACACAGACCGGCGCTCGCCCTCAGTCGCAGCCGCCTGTTCCCGATCTCGTACGGCATGTGCGTGATTGCCTTGAGGAGCCGGTCGGCCAGGCTGCGGATCTGCGGGACCTCGGCGTGACTGATCAGCACCGCGAAGCTGCTGTCGCCCAGGCGCGTGGCGACGTCACCCGCTGACAGGGCGGATGCGACCCGCGTCCCCGCCATGGCGACCAGGGTGTCGGCCTGCTCGGGGCCGATCTGGGCCTTGATCTCCGCCACCCCCTCCAGGGCGATGTGCAGCAGGCCGCCCTCGCGGTCGTCCTGGGCCCTGTCCCGGACCAGGCTGTCGACGCGCTCGAAGAAACGGCTCTTGGTGGAGAGCCCCGTGGCACTGTCCAGGCGCCCCTCGTCCTGGCCGCCCCCGAGGCCGTCGCGAAGCTGGCGGGCCCGCTGAATCCGGTTGCTCACTGTGGCGAGCAGGTGCTTGGGGCGGATCGGCTTGGCGATGAAGTCGTCGCCGCCCACGCTCAGGGCCGACTGCTGCTTCTCGGGATTCTGCTCCCCCGACAGGTACACGATGGGCAGGGCGACCAGGTCGCTCTGCTGGCGAATCACCCGGGTGAGCTCGACGCCGCTCGCGTCGGGCATGTAGACGTCCATCAGGACCAGATCGGGCTTGAAGTCCTGGATAGCGTCCATCACGTCCAGCGCCTCGGTGACCACCTTGGCGTCCATGCCCCCCTTTCGCAGGATGGTGGCCGCGAACTTGGCCTGTGAGGGATCGTCTTCCACCACGAGGACGCGGTAGGGGGATGCATCCCGCGGCACCACGAGATGGGTGAGCCTGCGGACGAGCGCCTCGGTGTCGACGGGCGCGACGAAATAGGCGTCGGCGCCCGCGCGCATGGCCGCAAGCCGCCGTTGCAGGTCGTTGGACGCTGCCACGAAGATTATGGGCAGACGCCGTTTCCCGACGCTGCGCAGTCGCCGGATCTCCTCGATGGCCGGGAACAGGCCCCGGATGAAGCGGGCGTCCAGGACCAGAGCGTCCGGTGCCTGCTGCCTGAGAGCGGGCTGAATCTGGCCGGGATCGGAGAACGATCGTACCGTCCAGTGCCGGGATCGGAGCAGCTTGTCCAGCCCGGGCACCACCTGGTCGCCCGCGAGCAGGCAGTATGCCGTGGGGGAGTGATCCAGCCTGCCGGCCTCCTCCGCCGAGCCGGCCTGAGCGGCGCATTCGGTGGCGGCCTCGAGGGCACGCAGGAGATCGTCCACCGCCTGGCTTCGCTCGATGCCCGGCCGGGATTGACTGCCGCCGAAGGTGCTCAGATATACTTCGAGGGAGAACACGCTCTCGCTGACCTGCACGAGCCCCAGCTTGGCGGCCGATTCCCCCAGATCACGGATCCGCTGGTAGAGCTGCTCGAAGCGCTCCTGGTCCCAGTCGGTGTGGATCAGCGTGCGCCAGCTCTCCCGAATGGCGGCCACGCGTTGCGGCAGATGTTGCAGGAAAGCGCGCTTGACGCCCGGCTTCACGGTCTGGCTGCTCGAGTCGGCTGGTTCCATGGCGGTGTCCCGTCCAGAGGCAGTGGGCGCGCGGCCCAGGTTGTCAGGCGATGCCCTATCGAGTCATCATCTTCAGCTCGAACGATAATAGTGCATGGTAAACCGGCGCGACACCTGTGCAAAACCGCTTCTCTGTCCGGCTGTGGCCACGGCTCTTCCCCCCGGCGGGAGGCTGCCGGCATGCGGGCAGCCCCCGGCGGGCGGGTGACGGAGGTCCCCGGCCGGGGGGCTGCTGCAATGAGCGTTGACGCCGAAAGCCGGGGCGTGTGGGGGCTGCTCGACGGCCTCGCCGCGCTGTGCCGCGCCTCGGCCCCCGCCGGTGCTGCGGGGCTGCTCGCGGGCGCGCTGGTGCTGCTCCTGGAGACGGCCGATGGCGCGGCGCCCGCGGGACCCCTGATCATCTGGGCCGCAGCGGCCGGGCTGGTCGGTCTCGGCCAGGTGGCGGCGGGCCTGCTGGGAAGGCGACGCTGCATCCACGGGGAGGAGCCCCCCGCGGGCACAGCACTGCTGCTCATGTCGTCCACCGTGGCGGCCAGCCTGCTCTGGGGCGCCGCCCTGCTGCTGCACTTTCCAGGCTATGCGTCGTCGACAGCGGTTGCCGTCACACTCGTATCGGCGTTGACCGGGGCGGGTATGGCGCTGGCCGCCACGCTTCACAAGCCGGCCGGGCGGGCCTACCTGGCGGTCATGTGGGCCACCATCCTCACCGGAGGGCTGCTCGGCGGCAGCGCCCCGTCCCTGCCCGAGTCGGCCGTCGGTCTGGGGTTTCTGCTGGCGGTCACGGGGGCGTCGCTCGGGTTGACCCGTCTCCTGGGGCGGCTGCGCGAGGGCCACCTCGAGAAGCTGGGGCTGGAGAAGCAGCTCGGCGATATCGACAGCCAGCTCGAGCGCGCTCGCCAGAAGCTGCTCACGCACAGCGGCCGCCGGCAGGCCGTGGAGAAGGAGCTCTCCATGGCCAAGGAGCAGGCGGACACGGCCAATCTCGCCAAGAGCGAGTTCCTCGCGACCATGAGTCACGAGATCCGCACGCCGTTGAACGGGATCGTGCCGCTGCTGGAGATCCTGCGAGACGGCGATCTCAATCCCGAGCAACGCCAGTACGTCAATACCGCCCTGGGCTCCTCCCATCACCTGCTCCGGATCATCGACGACATCCTGGATTACTCGAAGATCGAGGCGGGCAAGATGGAGCTCGAGAGCATCGAGCTCAACGTCCAGGAAGTGGTCGAGTCGGTGACGCTGCTGCTGACCAAGAGCGCGGAGCGCCGCGGCATAAAGGTGGGGTACGTGATCAAGCCCGGCGTGCCCCGTCGGGTCCGGGGCGACCCCATCCGCATCCGCCAGATCCTCACCAACCTGGTCGGAAACGCCATCAAGTTCACCGAGCGGGGGGGCGTGCTGGTCGAGGTCTCCAAGGTGAAGTCGGGCCGCAAGGAGGTGGAGCTCCAGTTCGCGGTCAAGGACACGGGCGTCGGCATGAGCAAGCAGACCGCGGAGAAGCTTTTCAGCTTCTTCACCCAGGCGGACGCCTCCACCACCCGCCGCCACGGCGGCACGGGCCTGGGCCTCGCGATCTGCAAGCGTCTGGCCGAGATGATGGGCGGGACGATCGGGGTGCGATCCAAGATCGGGAAGGGCTCGGTGTTCTGGTTCGTCGTGCCCCTGCGCCGATCCATCACCGACGTGCCCTCGCGGCGCAAGAATCTCAAGGGAGCGCGGGCGCTGATCATCGGCGTCGACGCCTACGACTATCGGGAGGTCAGCCGTTACTTCGACGAGTGGGAGCTGGTCTACGACCGGGCGGACAGCCCGATGGACGCGATCGACAAGCTGCGCTCCTCGGCCCGCCTCGGCGAATCCTGGGCCTACGAGCTCCTCCTGGTGGATGCCGAGGGGCTCGGCAGTGCGGCGATCAATCTGCTCCAGAAGATCAAGGACATGGACGCGCTCGTTGAGCTCCAGACCCTGGTGCTGGAGGGCGAGGTCTCGCTGCGCAGCAAGCGCGACGAGTTCGGTATCACCGACGTACTGCGCCGTCCGATCAACAAGGGCGAGCTCAAGGCGAAGCTCAACCGCCTGCTCGACGTGCAGGTGGAGAGCAAGCCCGGAATCGGGCCGGACGCTCCCATGCCCATGCCCGTGATGCTCGACGAGGAGGCCTGGATCCAGGAGTCCACGCTGGGCGAGACCGGGGACAACGCGACGGCTCCCGCCCCGGCGCCCAACGTTCAGTACCAGGGCTCGGTGCTCCTGGCCGAAGACAATCTCGTGAACCTGAGCGTGGCCAAGAAGATGCTCGAGCGGCTCGGGCTGCACTGCGAGGTCGCCACCGACGGTCTTCAGACCCTGGCTGCGATCGACAAGCAGCATTTCGATCTCGTCTTCATGGACTGTCAGATGCCGCGCATGGACGGCTACGAGGCCACCCGATCCATCCGCACCCGCGAGGGCATGCACAAGCTGCCGCGGCTCCCGATCGTCGCCATGACCGCCAACGCCATGGCGGGCGACCGGCAGAAATGCCTGGACTGCGGGATGGACGATTACCTCTCAAAGCCGATCAACGCGCCCAAGCTGCGAGCCGTGCTCGACCAGTGGCTGCCCGCCCAGAAGCGGCCCGAGCGGCCGGCGGAGCCCCCGGCCGAGGCGCCCGCGTCGGCCCAGGCCGCCGCGCCTGCGGCATCCGTGGATCGCCAGATCATCGATGAGCTGCAGGAGGTCATGGAAGACGAGTTCAGGGATCTCCTGGACACGTACCTCGCGACCGCGCCCGGCTTCGTCGATCAGCTGGAGCGGGCGGCGGGGGCCGGGGATTCGGACAAGATGATCCTCCCCGCGCACTCCCTGAAGTCCAGCAGCGCCAACGTCGGGGCCCTGCGGCTGTCGGAGCTCGCCAAGGAGGTGGAGCACGCCTCCAAGCAGGGGGAGGGCGAGCGGGCCGCGGCGGCCTTTCAGATGATCAGGCCGGAGTTCGAGCGCGTGGAGAAGGAGCTCAGGCGGATCACGGCTGAGGGGAGCTCCAGCGTCGCCTGACCCCGGGGGCATACCGCCGGAGGGCAGCGGCTACATCGCCTCGGACGCGAAATCGGCCAGACGCGAGCGCTCGCCACGCCTCAGGGTGATGTGCCCGGCGTGGGGCCAGCTCTTGAAGCGGTCCACGGCGTAGGTCAGGCCCGAATTCGTCTCCGAGAGGTACGGGGTGTCGATCTGCGCCACGTTGCCCAGACAGACCACCTTGGTTCCGGGGCCCGCCCGGGTGATCAGGGTCTTCATCTGTTTGGGCGTGAGGTTCTGAGCCTCGTCAAGGATGATGTACTTGTTGAGGAAAGTACGCCCCCGCATGAAGTTCAGGGAGTGGATGCGGATGCGGCTGCGCAGCAGGTCGTCGGTCACGGCCCGGGCCCAATCGCCGCCGTCGGTACGCGTGAGCACCTCCAGGTTGTCCATCAGTGCGCCCATCCAGGGCGTCATCTTCTCCTCCTCGGTGCCTGGCAGGAACCCGATGTCCTCCCCGACCGGCACGGTCACCCGGGTCATGACGATCTCGCGGTAGCGGCTCATGTCGAGCACCTGCGCCAGGCCCGCGGCGAGGGCCAGCAGCGTCTTTCCGGTGCCGGCAGTGCCGAGCAGCGAGACGAAGTCCAGATCGGGGTCCATCAGCATGTTCAGCGCGAAGTTCTGCTCGCGGTTGCGGGCGTTGATGCCCCACACCGAATGGCTTGCCTGGCGGTAGTCGGTCATCAGCTCGATCACCGCGCCCGCCTCGTCGATGCCCCGTACGATCGATTCGAACGAGGCGTCCTCCGCGAAGTAGAGACACTGACCCACGAACCAGCCGGGTACGTCGGGTCCCGTGACCCGGTAGAAGGTCCGGCCCTCCTCCTGCCAGGACTCCATGTCCTTGCTGTGGTGGTCCCAGAAACCGGGGCTCAGCAGGCGCTCGCCGCTGTAGAGCAGGCTGACGTCGTCCAGGACCTGATCGTTGTGATAGTCCTCGGCCCTGATCCCGACCACCGAGGCCTTGATCCGCAGGTTGATGTCCTTGGACACGAGGATGACGGTCCGGTCCGGACGCTCCTTGCGAAGCGCAAGGGCGGTGCCGAGGATGTTGTTGTCCGGCGAGCTCCCGGGCAGTCCCTCGGGCAGCAGGTGCGGCAGGTGGCGTGTCTGGAAGAAGAGCCTGCCGCGCTCCCCCCCGTTGTCCGGCTGGCCGTTCGTCGGGGCGGGAAGGACCAGCCCGTCGTCGATGTCCCCGGAGGCCGCCGCCCCCATCAGCTCGTCCAGGAACCGGCTCGCCTGGCGCACGTTGCGGGCGACTTCGGAGGTGCCTTTCTTGTGGCGGTCGAGCTCTTCCAGAACCGCCATCGGCAGGAAGATGTCGTGCTCCTGGAATCGGAAAATCGAGGTGGGGTCGTGCATCAGCACGTTGGTGTCGAGAACGAAAAGGCGGCGGGCGGGGCTTGGGGCCTCAGGCATGTCTGTGTTCCGGCAGTCCTCGGTCGTCATGGAGCCCGGCGTCGCGACGGCGCGGCGCGGGACGTATGCAGCTCACAGCCCGCGGACGCCCTGGAGGACGTCGTCGACGTGGCCCTTGACCTTGACTCCCCGCCACTCCCGGCGCAGCACGCCCTGCGCGTCGATGAGGAAGGTGCTGCGCTCGATCCCGCGGACCTGCTTGCCATACATGTTCTTCAGCTTGATCACGCCGAAAAGGTTGCAGAGGCTCTCGTCCTTGTCCGACACCAGGTCGAAGGGGAACCCCTGCCTGGCCTTGAAGCCCTCCTGGGCCTTGAGGCCGTCGCGGGAGGCCCCCAGGACTGCCGCGGAGCGACGGCTCAGCTCGCCGACCGCCGCCGCGAAGTCCTGGCCCTCCCGGGTGCAGCCCGGCGTGCTGGCCTTGGGGTAGAAGTAGAGAACCAGCGGTCCTCCGCGGTAATCGGACAGCCGCACGGTCCGGTCGCCCGTGATGTGAAGCTCGGCGTCGGGTACCGGCTCGCCGACTCTGACGTCGCTCATGGGGGATCGGCCTCCGATGGGTCCGGGGGGATGCGCGCCTGGCGCCGCTCAGTGCTTGACCGGCTCGAGGACGGCGTCCAGATTCATCGAGTCGCAGAAATCCATGAACTCGTCCCGGAGGCTCGCGATGTGCACCTCCGAGGGTATGCCGACGGTCATGTGAACGGAGAACATCGGGGTCCCGGTGTGCGCGGCGGCGTAGCTGTTCGTCACCATGTCCTCGATGTTGATGCTGCGCTGGGAGAAGAAACGCGCCAGGTTGTGGACTATGCCCGGGTGGTCCAGAGAGACCACCTCCACCAGGTAGGGCATCAGCTGTCCCTTGCTCTCCCGGTCCTCGGTGCGCTCGCAGATCACGGTCAGCCCGAGTCGCTTCTGCAGGTCCGGAAGCGCGGTTTCCAGCTTGGCGAGCGTATTCCAGTTGCCCTCGATCATGAGCATCATGGCGAACTCGCCGCCGAGCACGGTCATCCGGCTGTCGACGATGTTGCAGCCGTCGTCGAGAATCGCCCGGGTGACCTCGTCGACGATCCCCGCGCGGTCCTTCCCCAGGGCGGAGATCACGAGGTAGGTCTTCTTCGGCGGCTGGGTGCTTTTCGGGGGCATGGTGTCCGGTCGTAGGCGCTGGTCGGCTCGGGGCAACAGTTTATCTCTCCGGTCCTGCGTTTGTCTGCCCGCTCAAGGTCCCGGCAGCTCGACGGAGCGCAGCCGCTCGGCGGCCGCCTCCGGGCTGATGGTGCTGACGAAAAGGCCGGATCCGAGCTCGAATCCGGTGGGGATACTGGTACGCGGACAGATCTCCAGGTGCCAGTGATAGCTCCCACCGCAGTCGTCGTAGGCCGGGTCACGGGGCCGGGAGTGGAGGAAGAAATTGTACTGTGCGCCCCCGATGACCGCGTCGAGCCGCGCCATCGTCCGTTGAAGCACGAGGGCGAAGTCGCGAAGGTCCTCTGCGCCGCAGACCAGGAAGTCGCTGTGGTGGGCCAGCGGGAGGATGTGGACCTCCCACTCGAACCGCGAGGCGAAGGGCTTGACGGCGATGAACCGCTCGCCGCGCTCGACGACGTACTGCCCCACATTGATCTGCCGGCGGATCTGGCCCGAGGTCCGGTCGTAGATGGTGGCCTCGAAGGTCAACGCCTCGTCGATCAGGGAGCAGAAGACGCAATGCCGATGCTTGCGGTAGTACTCGCGGCTGTGCACCAGCTCGTTCTGCACGTTCTCGGGCACCACCGGCATGGCGATGATCTGGCTGTGAGTATGGGGGATGCTCGCGCCCGCGGCCGGGCCGAAGTTCTTGAACACCAGCACGTAGCGCAGCCGCTCGTCGCCCTCGTAGAGCTCGGCCATGCGGGTCTGGTAGACCCGGAGCAGGTCGGCGAGGTGATCGACCGACATCTCGTGGATCGCGATGCCGTGGGCATGGTGGTCGATCACCACCTCGTGGCGCCCGTAGCCGTCCATCACCTGCTGCAGGCCCAGGGTGAGGGGGCCCGCGTGGCGGTCGTCGCCGAGCACCGGGTAGAGGTTCTCGACGATGCGCACGGTCCACTGCGCCTCGTCGGGGAACGCCCGGATCGTGGGTGGCGTCTTCGCCTCGTTGCCCCGGCAGAAGGGGCAGCGCTCGACGTGGCTTCGGGTGTCGCGCTCCACGCGCTCCTCCGCCTCGCGTGGACGCGATCCCCGGGCGGTGGCGACCAGCACCGACTCGCTGGGGACCACAGGGTTGATTCGGATCTCGCGGATGGACTCGGCGGCGTCGGACATGTTTCCCCCGGGGGCGTTGGACTGCAGGTCTGTTTATCGGAATTCCGGCGCGCCCACAAGCGCCCGCGCGACCCCGCAGCGGCGAGCCCGAGGCTTTCCTTGTCAGTGCCCGAGTCGCCAATATAGAATGCCCGATTTGTTTCGCTTTTCGAGGGCTTAGGATGTTCCGAGGCAGCCTGGTGGCGCTGGTCACGCCGATGCTCGAGGACGGCAGCATCGACGCGGCGGGCCTTGAACGGTTGATAGACTGGCACGTCGGCCAGGGCACGACCGCCATCGTCGCCGTCGGCACCACAGGCGAGTCGGCCACCCTCGACGAGGATGAGCATTGCCGCGTCATGCGCCAGGTGGTGGAGCTGGCTCGGGGGCGTATCCCGGTGATCGGCGGCACGGGGGCCAACTCCACCACCGAGGCCATCACGCTCACGCGGTGCGCCAGGGAAGCGGGCGTCGATGCCTGCCTGCTGGTGACGCCCTACTACAACAAGCCCACCCAGGAAGGACTCTTCCTGCACCACAAGGCGGTCGCTGAAGCGGTGGACATCCCGCAGATTCTCTATAATGTCCCGGGCCGCACCGCGTGTGACATGCTGCCGGAGACAGTAGGTCGGCTGGCCGCGGTGGACAACATCGTCGGAATCAAGGAAGCCACCGGCGATCTCACCCGGGTCGATCGTATCCGCGAGCTTTGCGGCGACGATTTCGTTATCGTAAGCGGGGACGATGCCACCGCCTGCGAGCTGATACTGCGCGGCGGTCAAGGCGTCATCTCCGTGACGTCGAACGTCGCGCCCGCGCTCATGCAGCGCATGTGTCAGGCGGCGCTGGCCGGGGACAGGGAGACAGCGGCGGCGTTGGACGCGAGGCTGGCCGGGCTGCACAAGTCTCTGTTCCTGGAGGCCAACCCCATCCCCGTGAAGTGGGCGCTGGCCGAGATGGGAATGATCGGCAAGGGCATTCGCCTGCCCCTGACCTGGCTGTCCGAGGGTTGTCACGAGCCGGTGCGCCAGGCGATGGTCCAGGCCGGAGTGATCTGAATCGACCGAGGTGTCCCCCGCGTGCGGGGGGCGCGAGCTCTGCGCTGATGCCCCGGGATGCGGAAGCGCGACAAATAGTGATGGAATCCGAAATGTTCTCCAGAGCACAGCGATTTATTCTGAGCGTTTCAGTGGTGGTGGGTCTGAGCGCCTGCGGCATCATGCCCAGCACCGACGACGTGCTGCCCGACAAGAAGGTCGAGTACAAACGCGAGACCCAGGCCGAGCGCAATCTGGAGATCCCTCCGGACCTCACGTCCAGCGGTATCGAGGACAGCCTTGTCGTCCCCGGCGGCTCGACCACCTACTCGGAGTTCGTGGATCAGCGCCGACGGGGCGGGGCGGCGGCGACCGGCCGAGCGGTTCTCCCCGAGCCGCCGAACGTCGATCTCCGTCGCGACGGCGATCAGCGCTGGCTGGTGATCGACGCCAAGCCCGACGACGTGTGGCCGCTGATCGCCTCGTTCTGGCAGCAGAACGGGATCCTCCTGGAGGAGCAGGACCCCGCCGTCGGCGTCATGCGCACCGCCTGGATCGAGAATCGGGCCGACATCAAGTCGGACTTCATCACCGATACCATCCGCGGGTTCTTCGACGGCCTGTACGCCGCCTCCACGCGCGACCAGTTCCGGGTCAGGCTCGAGCGGGGCAGGGAGCCCGGCACCACCGAGGTGTACCTGACCCACCGCGGCATGGAGGAGGAGGTCATGACCGATAGCGGGGGTCGCGGGGACCAGACGGTCTGGGTGCCCCGTCCCACCGACCATGGGCTGGAGGCGGTCATGCTCCAGAAGATCATGCTCTTCCTGGGGGCCGCCGAGGAGGATGCCGGGCAAGCGACGGCCAAGGTGACCGAGAAGCAGCCCATCCGCTCCCAGCTCACCCAGACGCGGGCGGGCTCCCTGCTGACGATCAACGAGGAGTTCTCCCGGGCCTGGCGTATCA
>JASFUT010000069.1:0-12397 GCA_050050175.1 Chromatiales bacterium | reverse complement strand
GCCCCCAGGCCACCAGGAAGAGGATGCCGGCCATGGCGGCCTTCGGCAGCCAGGCGGTGAGCGGCGCCACCGGGAAGAGCAGGGCCACGAGGATGAGGCCCGAGAAGACGGCCGCGAGGGGGGTCCGGGCCCCGGCGTCGTAGTTCACCCCGCTGCGGTTGAACGACCCGGTGGCGACATAGGCGGAGAAGAAGCTGCCCGCGATGTTGGAAAGGCCCTGCCCGATGAACTCCCGATTGCCGTGGATATGCTGCCCCGAGCGCACCGCCAGCGAGCGTCCGATGGAGACCGCCTCGGTGAGCGCGAAGAGGGTCGTGGCCAGGACGGCCGGCGCCAGGTCCCTCAGCGTTGTCACGGAGATGTCCGGCGCGGACAGGGGCGGAAGGGCGGCAGGCAGCGCGCCCACGAAGGCGATCCCCGTGCGCTCGGCACCGAGCAGGAACGTGAGGGCGACCGCCGCAAGCGACCCCGCCGCGAGCGCGGCGAGCAGGTAGGGAAGCCGCCGGCTGACGCGCCGTAGGATCACGCCCGTCGCGAGCGTCACCGCGCCCACGCCGGCGGCGTACAGGTTGATCTCGTCGAGCTTGTCGAAGAAGACCGATAGCCTCTCGGTGAAGTTCAGCTGGCGCGGCACGTCGACGCCGAAGAAGTGCTTGAGCTGGCTGGTGGCGATCAGCAGGGCCGCGCCCGCGGTGAAGCCGAGCACCACGGAATGGGAAATGAAGTTGACCAGCACGCCCATCCGCGCCAGCCCGAGCAGGAGCTCCGTCAGCCCCACCAGGAAGGTGAGCGTCACCGCCAGGGCGATGTACTCGGGCGAGCCCGGCGCCGCCAGGCCGCTCAGCGCCGAGTACATCACGATGGAAGCGGCGGTCGTGGGGCCGGAGACCAGGTGCCGGGACGACCCGAACAGGGCGGCGACGATCGCCGGCACGATGGCGGCGTACAGGCCGTACTGCGGGGGCATTCCGGCGATGGCCGCGAAGGCCACGCCCTGGGGCACCACCAGGACGGCACCGGTGAGGCCGGCCGTGAAGTCGGCACGCAGTGACGCCTTGTCGACCTCGGGAAGCCAGGCGAGGAAGGGCAGCAGGCGGCGCGCGGCCTGGTCGATCGGACCCATCATAGGGTGTCGCAGCTCCGTTGTGAGCGGCGCGGACCGCCGCCCCCCTGCCGACGCCGGGACAGGGTCTGCCGGCGGCGCCGCGGTGGGAGAGAGTACGCCGGAACCGGCCCGCCGCGCCAGATCCCGGACCGCCGAGCGATGCGACCGCGTTTTCCGGCTACCATTGCGGGTTAAGCGGGAATACGCCTGAAAGACGCCCTGCAGGAGAGACCGTTGATGAGCGACCGGGAGCAGCGGGTCCAGAAGATCGGGGACACCATGGTGGATGTCTTCCACTACCTGGCCCTGTTCGTCATCGGCGCCACCATCGTATGGTCCGCGGTGGCCGAGTACATCCACATCATGGCCGAAGGGCACCCGGGCCTGGAGGACATCCTGCTGCTGTTCATCTACCTGGAGCTGGGGGCCATGGTCGGGATCTACTTCCGGACCCACCGCCTGCCCGTCCAGTTCCTGATCTACATCGCGATAACCGCGCTGTCCCGGCATCTGGTGATCGACGTCCAGAAGGTGTCGGACAACTTCCACCTCTACCTGCTGCTGACCATCACCGCGGCGATCGTGATCCTGAGCGTGGCGGCGCTGGTGCTCACCTTCGCGGCGAAGCGTTACGGCCGCCCGGAGGACAACCAGGAGCCCGGCGGCAGGGGAAGTTGAGCAGGGCGACGTGCCGACGGCTCCGAACCGGTCTGCCGGCGGCCGCCCCGCGGCTCAGCCGCCGGCCCGCAGATCGGGTCCGGCACTCAGCAGCTCGGTGATGCGCGGGGCCGGCACCGGGCGGCTGTAGAGGAAACCCTGGACCAGGTCGCAGCCGTGGCGGCGCAGGAAGGCGTGCTGGGCGTCCGTCTCCACCCCCTCGGCGGTCACCGTGAGCTGCAGGCTCCGGCCCAGGGCGATGACGGCCCGGGCGATGGCCGCGTCGTTCGCATCCCCGGGGATATCGCGAATGAACGACTGGTCGATCTTGAGGTTGTCCACGGCCAGGCCCTTCAGCGCCGCCAGCGAGGAATAGCCGGTCCCGAAGTCGTCGATGGCCACGCTCGCCCCCAGCGCCTTCAGGGACCCCACCGCCGAGGCCGCCTCGTCCATCTCCCGCATGAAGAAGCCTTCCGTGACCTCGAGCTCCAGCCAGCGCGGCTCCAGGCCGCTCGCCTCGAGCGCCCGCGCCACGGTTTCGACGATCCCGCCGCGGACCAGCTGGTAGCGCGAGAGATTGACCGCCACGCGCACGGCCGGGAGGCCCGCCCGCTGCCAGGCGGCCGCCTGACGGCACGCCCGCTGCAACACCCACTCGCCGAGGGTCTCGATCACGCCGGTCTCCTCCGCCAGCGGAATGAACTCCTTGGGCGACACCGCCCCGAGCGCCGGGTGGTCCCAGCGCACCAGCGCCTCCACCCCGACCATGCGCCCTGTGGCCATCTCCAGCTGCGGCTGAAAGAACAGGTCGAGCCCGTCCCGGGCGAGGGCGTGACGGAGGTCGGTCTCGAGCACCAGGCGCCCCCGGGCGTAGCCGGTCAGCTCCTCGGTGTAGAACTGGTAGATGTCCCGACCCCGCTCCTTGGCCTGATACATGGCACTGTCGGCGTTCTTGAGCAGGGCGTCGACATCCGCGCCGTCCGCCGGATAGAGGCTGATGCCGATGCTGGCCGTGACGAACACGTCCTGGTCGGCCACGCGGAATGGGCTGCGCATACGTTGGAGGATCTTCTGGGCCACGGCGGCCGCCGTCTGGGGATCGCCGAGCGCCTCGAGCACGACGGTGAACTCGTCCCCGCCCAGACGGGCGACGGTGTCGGACTCACGCACGCACGCCTGGAGGCCGACCGCCGCCTGGCGCAGGAGGTCGTCGCCCGCGGAGTGGCCGAGCGAGTCGTTGACGTTCTTGAACCGGTCCAGGTCGATGAACAGGACCGCGACCTGCGTGTCCTCGCGGCGGGCCCGCTGCAGCGCGTGGCTCAGCCGGTCGGACAGCAGGGCCCGGTTGGGCAGATCGGTCAGCGAATCGTAGTGCGCCATGTACTGCAGGCGCCGCTCCGACTCCTTCAGCGAGCTGATGTCGGCGAATACGCCGATGAAGTTCTTGGCCGCCCCCTGCTCGTCCCGGACCATGGAGATGCTCAGCCACTCGGGGTACACCTCGCCGTCCTTGCGCCGGTTCCAGATCTCCCCGTGCCAGCGCCCGACGCGCTCCAGCGTCTCCCACATCTCCGCGTAGAAGGCGTCGTCGTGACGGCCGGACCTGAGCAGACTGAGGCTCCGACCCACCACCTCGTCGCGGGGGTACCCCGTGACCTGCGTGAACGCCCGGTTCACCGCCAGTATCCGCGCGTCGGCGTCGGTGATCACCACACCGTCCATGGTGTTCTCGAACACCTGACCGTACTGCCGGAGCTGGTCCTCGGCGTGCTTGCGCTCAGTCACGTCCCTGAACACGCCGTGGATGACCTTGCGCCCCCGCCACTCGGCGATGCCCGAGGCCAGATCCACGGGTACCAGCCGGCCGCTCCTGTGCCGGATCACGATGCCGTCCTCCACCATGCCGCCGCTGTCCAGATGCCGGTGGAACAGCTCGCGGTAGAAGTCCCTCTGCTCGCGGGGAAACAGCTTCAGGTAGTGCAGTCCCTTCAGCTCCGCCCCGCTGCGCCCGGTCAGATCGTGCGCCCGGGGATTGCCCTCGAGTATGCGACCGGTCTCGGCGTCCGCCACCAGGATGGCGTCGGTCGCCGTCTCGACCAGCACCCTGTAGCGCTGCTCCGATTCGGTCAGCGCCGCCTCGGCGGCCTTGCGCTCGCTCACGTCGCGGAAGATCCCGGATATGCCCAGCACCCGGCCTCCCTCGTCATGGATCGGGCGTGGATAGATCTCGATCCAGGCCTGCCCGCCGTCCCGGCGGCTGCAGCGTGTCTCGATCCGGTCCCCCGCGGCATCGCCCCCGCCCGGGCGCGAGAGCAGGTCGGTCAGGGCCTCGCGGGCCTCCCGGTCCATGCAGGAGAACAGCGACATGGAGAGGCCCTCCTCCTGCGGGTAGCCGGTCACCTCGCTCCAGGCCGGGTTGAGGAAGGTGAAGCGCCCCGCCGCATCGGTCTGGAAGATCACGTCTCGGGCGCCTTCCACCACCGAGCGGTAGCGGGCCTCACTCTCGGACAGTGCGGCCTGCGCCTGCTGCCGCTCCAGGATCTCGCGCTGCAGCTCGCGATTGGCCTCGGTGAGGTCCTGCGTGCGCCGGGCCACGCGCTGCTCCAGACGTGCCTTGGCATCCTGCAGCTGGGCGAACTGGCGGCGCAGCAGCCGCTCCATTTCGCGAAGGTTCTCTGTGAGGGTCTCGGTCTCGGCCGTCCGGCCCCGGGGCCAGGCGAGCCCCTCCGCGCGGGAGATTCGCTCGGGCACCTGGCCGCTGAGCTCGGCGAGCCGGCGGAAGGGCCGGGCCATCCAATCCCCCAGGACACGGGCGAGCACGGCGGCCACGCCCGTGAGCAGCAGCAGGAGGACGAAGTCCTTCACGTAGGACCGGTAGAGCACGGTAACGAAGGGCGCCGCCCCCACCTCGACCAGGACCTGCCACCCGTCGCTGCCCAGGGCCGCCCGGGCGGCGAACGTGGATCGCATCCAGCGCATGATCTTCGGCTCGTCCGAGGCCTCCGGGATCCAGTGGACGATCTCCTCGGTCAGGGCGGTGGGGCGGTGCCCCTGGCGCTGCGCGGGCACTCCGGCCCCGCCGGGAGGCCGGCCGATCAGGCGGCCGTCGGCGTCGAGCAGGTAGACCGTCGCCAGGTCGTCGGTCCAGCCACCGGGCTCGGCCTGGCCGGGATCGCCGTAGAGCGCCGCCGAGAGGGTCGCCGTCCCCGCGGTCATCGCCAGACTCCGGGCTTCGGGGCCCTCCCCGCCCAGCGGCAGCGCGAGCCTCACGCCGCCCCCGGGCGGGACCGCCTCGGCCTGTCCGGCGCCGCCCGGGCCGGCATCCAGGATGACAGTCTCGAGCACGCCGCCGCCGGCATCCACCAGATAGAGCGCCCGTATGCCTCCGAGGGCCCACTTCAGGTCCGGGGCCACGCTCGCCAGGGCCCCGGCAAGCGACCCGGATGACGGCAGACGCTCCGCCACCGCCCGGAGCAGCTCCAGGCGCCGATGGCGCCAGCGCGCCGTCTCCCCCTGCACCATACGCACGGTGTGCCCCAGCGCGAGGCCGACGTCACGACGCATCTCCTCCATGCCCTCCTGGCCTCGGTGGATCATGGATATCAGGACGGGGAAGAAGACCGCGGCCAGGAGGAGATGGAAGACGAGCGTGCGCAGGGGGGCGGGTCGGACGCCCTGCGCTCCCTGCAGCCCCCGATCCAGCGGCACATGGCTCAACAGCAGGCCGGCCACCAGGGCGGCGAGCACCGCGTTGGCCGCCTGCTTGAGCGCGATCACCGACCATGCGGGCGGGGCCATGTCCATGAGGCCGGCATAGAAGACCCAGCCGAGAGGGATGCCGATCAGGAGCCAGTAGACCGCCACGCCCGAGACGATGTCCCAGCCGCGGCGGCGGATCATCAGGCCGACGAACGCGGCCTCCCCCACGTAGATGAAGAAGGCGTACGGGTGGCCCCACAGCCAGATCGTGTACGCGCTGGCCACGGCGGCGACGAAGGCCCCCCAGGCCGGCCCCAGGAGACCGACGGCCAGCATCACCGCCACGCCCCCGAACAGGAAGTCCACCGCGAAGAAGAGGGGCCAGCTCAGATAGTTGCCGGCGAGGCCCAGCAGGGCGAGGGCCAGCGCTGTCGCCGCGACCCGGCCGGAGCCGGCGGCGGAACCGTCTGCACCCGCGGCCCGCGCCCGTTCGGCCGGCGCAGCCACGGTCAGACCCCGTACAGCCGAAAGCGGTCCTTGCCCTCCGCCTTGGCACGGTACATGGCCTCGTCGGCCCGGCGCAGGAGCAGCTCCGGGTCCTCCCCGTCCTTTGGATAGCGGGATACACCAACGCTCACGCTGACCCGGACCGAGGCCCCTTCCAGGGCATAGGGCTCCTCGGACACCGCCAGACGCAGCTTGTCGGCGACGGCCCCTGCCGCGGGGTCATCGGCTTCCGCGCTCCTCAGGATCAGCGCGAACTCGTCGCCCCCGAGCCGCGCCACGGTGTCCTCGTCGCGCACCGCCGCGACCAGGCGGCGCGCGATCGTCTGCAGCAGGCGATCACCGTTGAGGTGCCCGAAGCGGTCGTTCACTTCCTTGAAGCCGTCCAGGTCGAGGAAGTACACGGCCAGGCTCTCCCCGTCGCGCCGCGCCCGCGCGACCGCGCGCCCGAGTCGGTCCATGAGGACGATCCGGTTGGGCAGCCCGGTCAGCGCGTCGCTGTAGGCGAGCTTCTCCAGCCGGGTCTCATTCAGCTTGAAGTGCGTGATGTCGGAGAACACGCCGACAAAATGGCTTATGGCGCCCTGCTCGTCGCGGATGGCCGTTATCCGCAGGAGCTCGGGGAATACCTCACCGCTCTTGCGCCGGTTCCAGATCTCTCCCGCCCAGCGGCCTTCACCGCTGATCGCCTTCCAGAGCTTCGCGTAGAAGGCCGGGTCGTGGCGGCCGGACTTGAGAATGCTCGCCGGGCGCCCCACGGCCTCCTCGGCGGAATAGCCCGTCACCTCGGAGAAGGCGGGATTCACGGTTTCGATGACGGCCGTCGGGTTGGTCACCATCACCCCCTCCATGGCGGTCTCCATGACCCGGGCGGCCATCGCCATCCGGGCCTCCATCTCCCTGCGCCGGCTGACATCCCGGAAGATGCCGATCACGTTCAGATCGTCCGGCAGCTGCACGGCCGCGAGGGAGACCTCCACGGCAACCCTGTCGCCGCCGCGCGTGCGCGCCTCCACCTCGAACGGCTTCTGCCCTTCGCGCGCGCCGCCGCCTTCCCGACGGCGGCGCAGCACGCTGGTGAAGTGCTCGCGAAAACGCCCGGGAACCAGATAGGTCCAGACCGCGCCGGCGGGATGATCCCGGGGCCCGAATCCGAACAGGCGCTGTGCCGCCCGGTTCCAGAAGAAGGGCCGGCCGTCCTCGTGCATCAGGAGCACCCCGTCGTCGGCCCACGCGGTGAGCAGTCGGAACCGCTGCTCGCTCGCACGCAGGGCGTCCTCGGCCGCCTGGCGCTCGCGCATCTCCCGTCCGGTGCGCGAGAGCACCGCGATCACGGCCGCCAGGAGCACGAGCGCGAGGGCCCCGACGATCAGCGTGGACCGGCGCAGCAGGGCCTCGACGGCGCTCCAGCGCCCGCTGATGTCGTAGTAGATCTCGAACGCCCCGGCGATCTCTCCCCCGCCGCCCCGGACGGGAATATAGGTCTCCACCACGTCCGCGCGGGAGACCTCGCCCTCGAGGGTGCGGGACGCCTTGTTCACCACCTGGGTGTACTGACGCCCGGCCAATACCTCCTCGCGGAAGTGCGCGGCCCGGTTGAACCGGCCGACGTCAGAGGCATCGGTGGAAAACACCACCTCCCCGGCGGGAGAGTAGAGCTTGAGCTTGATCAGTCCCTGCTCGGTCAGCACCTCCCGGGCCTCCGCGTCGAAGTGCACCGGGAGCGCGTCCCGGGAGATCGCAGCGGGAACCGGATCCAGGGTGTTTGCAAGGCGGTGCGCGACACGCACGGCCTGCATCTCGGTGAAACTGACCAGCGCATGCGCGAACAGGGGATAGACGAGCGTGATGTCGACCAGGGGAAAGGCCAGCACGAGAAGAACGGAGACCAGCAGCACGTTGCGCAGGGAGCGCGTGCGAAACACCTGACGGAGATCACGGGCTATCGCCGGCATCGGTCGGTCCGGGCCTGTTGTGGTGGGCCGTGCCTCCAGCCCCCCAGGGCGGCGCGCCCCTCCGACAGACTATAGCCCAGGGCGTTCGAGGGCGGCTTCGCGCGAGGAGGCGCCCGTCGGCCTTCGACGACCCGCCCCTTCTATCCGAAAGCGCAGTCGGGGTAGACTCCGGGGCACGCGATCGGCTGCCGTCGCGTACGACCCGGGCGCTGGCAAGCCCGCAGGGGAGCGAATGAAGAAGCTCAAGCACGAGACCGAGCTCACCAAGCTCGCCGTACAGGTGGGCATGAAGTATGCGGAGAACCGCGGTGCCGCCCGATTCGAGCCCACGGACTCGGCCAACGACAAGATCGAGTATATCTACCGGCTCCTCGTCCACGACCAGCTCGTGCAGCCGCTGGCCAAGGCGGACCTCTCGATCCCGAACATGAAGCACAAGCTGGCGCTGTGGATCTCGCGCCAGCTCCCTCCCGACCACCAGCTGCTCAAGTAGCGCATTGTACTGCGTCGCAGTTAATGGCACGTTCAGCGAGTCACTGAGCGGTTAGCCGCTAGGCGCGCCCTCGCCAGGGCAGCCATTCTGCCTCAAGAGGGCGCAACAACGCGGATGGGCGCTCAGTGGCTCGCCCGTCGGGAGCCCCCCATAAGTGCCATGACGGCGTTGCAGCGCTTGACAAGGGCTTGCCATTGCCTACGCACTGCGCCTTGTCCTGACACTTATGGGGGGCTCTGAAAGCGCCAGTAACTGCGACGCAGTACACTAATCAATCGGGAATGGTCACCGAACAGGCATGTTATCTCAAACTCCGAGGGGCCGGTCGACCCGGCCGGCCGCGCGGTCGCGTCCGCCGGCCTTTGCTGCCACACTATCCGGACCGCGGCGCAAGCCGAGCCTCGAGACCGCCCGAAAGCCCCGCCATGCGCTATTTCGTGATCGACGCCACCGACGGCCGACGGCATGCCGAGCGGTTCCAGCAGGCCGTCGAGACCGTGGAGGAGCCGGAGCAGGCCGATGCCCTGGCGGTGTTCGGCGGCGACGGGGCCATGCTGAGCGCCATCCAGGACTACATGGACCGCGCTACCGACTTCATCGGCATCAACGCCGGAACCCGCGGCTACCTGATGAACAACACCCACGACCCGGGCGGATTCGCCGCCCGGCTCGACGAGGTGCGCTTCCGGGAGCTATGGCTGCTCGAGGGCCGGGCCCGGACGGCCCACGAAGAGGTGAAGGTCTACGGATTCAACGATATCTGGGTCGAGCGCCACTCCGCCCAGACCCTGCGGATGCGCCTGACGGTCGAAGGCAAGCCCCAGCCGCCGATGCTGGTCGGCGACGGCATACTGTTCGCCACGCCTCAGGGCTCGACGGGGTACAACCTGGCCCTGCGCGGCAAGCCGATCTGCCCGAGCGTGGCGGTCATGCAGGTCACCCCCATGTCCTGTGTGATCGACAAGGCCCCAATAGAGTCCCTGATCCTCTCGGACACGGCAGTGGTGACGGTGGACTTCGAGCAGGTCTACAAGCGCCCCGGCCGGCTCTTCTACGACGGCATCCACCGAGTGCACGAGCCGGTGGAGTCCCTCACGGTGCGCCGCGGCGAACGGACGGTGCGGCTCGGCTTCGTGGAGGAGTACTCCTGCATCAACAAGGTGCTGCCGTGGCAGCTGCGCTACTGACCGGCCATCGGACCGCTCAGGCGCTCTTTGGCAGGAACTTCAGCGCCACCCCGTTATTGCACCAGCGCTTTCCAGTAGGCGGCGGCCCGTCGTCGAAGACGTGACCCTGGTGCCCGCCGCAGCGGGCGCAGTGATATTCGGTGCGGGGCCAGATCAGCTTGAAGTCCAGCTTGGTCGAGAGATGCTCCGGGATGTGCGTGAAGAAGCTCGGCCAGCCGGTACCGCTGTCGTACTTCATCGCCGATGTGAACAGGGGCAGGCTGCAGCCTGCGCACAGGTAGACGCCTTCGCGCTTCTCCTGGTCGAGGGGGGAGCTGTGGGGCCGCTCCGTGCCCTCCTCGCGGAGCACGTCGAAGGCGGCGGCCGAGAGCCGCTCCCTCCAGGCCTGCTCGCTGAGCTCCAGGGCGGCCAGGGACAGGTCAGGGTCGGCATCCGGGGGTAGCCATTGCCGCCACTGGGAGCGCAACTGCTCCAGGTCCACCGCATTCCCCTCGGGGCTCGCGAGCCCCCGGCGCAGCAACAGTGCAGGGGCAAAGGCGGATACAGCGAGGGCCGTGACGAACAACCGTCTTTTCATGGAATTCTCCCGCTTGACTACAGAATAGGACCCGCGACAGGCGGCCCGTGTTTCATGGCGCAGCCGCCGAGCGGTCGGGCGCCTCCCCGCTCGGCCGGAACAATCCGGTAATCCGGCGGGAAATCTCCGCCCCGATGCGCGCTACCATTGAATCAGGTACCCGCTGCGCCCGCAGGGCCGCGTGGAGCGCCGATGCCAACGATCGAGCCCCGAGACTGTCATGAAAGCATCACCTCCTGAAATCGCCGGGGCGGTGTTGATCACCGCCGTCCTCACCCTGACCGTGGGCTGCTCGACCTACAAGCCCGCGAGCCCGGGCGAGGCGAGCCTGGAGGACGCCCGGGGCAGGACCGTGCATGCCCTCGACGTCCGCGACCCCCAGCGTCTCGACGAGGTCATGGACGCCATCGCCAGCCACGACGTGGTGCTCGTCGGCGAGCGTCACGACGTCTTCGCCCATCACCTCAACCAGCTGGCCGTGATCCGGGGTCTTGCCGGGCGCTGGCCCGACATGGCGATCGGGATGGAGTTCTTCCAACGGCCCTACCAGCAGGCCCTGGACGACTACGTGGCCGGCCGGATAGACGAGTCGGAGATGCTCTCGCGCACCGAGTACTTCGACCGCTGGCGCTTCGACTACCGCCTCTACCGGCCCATTCTGCGCTTCGCCCGGGAGCGCGGGATCCCGCTGGTCGCCCTCAACCTGCCGGCGGAGATCACCCGCAAGGTCGGGGCCGAAGGGATCGGGGCGCTGGAGCCGGACGAGGCCGCACAGCTTCCGCGGGAGATGGACCGGAGCGACCCCGACTACGACGCGCGTCTGAAGGCGGTCTACGACCAGCACCCCGGCACCGGAAGCGGAGAATTCGAGCGCTTCGTCGATGTCCAGCTGCTTTGGGACGAGGGAATGGCCGAGACCGCCGCTGACTATCTCGCGCAGCACCCCGGCAGGCGTATGGTGATCCTCGCGGGCTCCGGCCACGTCGCCCACCGCTCCGGTATCCCGGACCGCCTGGAGCGCAGGCTGGGGGTGAGGCCCGCGGTCGTGGTGAGCGAGGCCCCCCCGGCGGCGGAGCTCTCCCAGGTGGACTTCGTGCTGCTCTCCCGCGACGAGGACCTGCCGCCCCCCGGGCGCATGGGCATCTTCATGGAGGGGGGCGAGGGAGCCGGCGTGCGCGTGACCCGGGTGCTCGAGGACAGCGGCGCCGAGCGGGCCGGTCTCGCCTCCGGCGACCTGATCACGGCCCTGGACGGGCGGGCGGTGTCGAGCCCCTCGGAGATCAGGATCGCGATGATCGACCGGGGGCCGGGCGACAGAATCCTCATCACCCTGCAGAGGGACTCCGACGGCTCGGTGCAGACCCTGGACTACGAGGTCAGACTGGGAGGCGGCTGAGCAAGGCGGACGGCCCCCGACAGGGTCAGGCGAGGCTCTTGGCCAGGACCTCGTAGACGTCCCTGGACGTCCCCTCCGCCCCCATGACCCTCTCCAGCTGCGCCTTCATCAGGGACTGCCGTTGCCCGTCGTAGCGCCGCCAGCGCGTCATCACCCTCACCAGACCCGCCGCCAGCTGCGGGTTCAGGCGGTCGATCTCCAGGACCCGATCGGCCAGGAACCGGTAACCGGCGCCCCCCGGGTCGTGAAAGCGGACCGGATTGCCTCCCGCGAAGGCACCGATCAGGCTCCGGACCCGGTTTGGGTTGCGCAGCGCGAACGCCGGGTGGTCCATGAGGGCCCGCACGCGCGCGAGGGTATCGGTCCGCCGGGAGCGGGCCTGAACCGCCAGCCACTTGTCCAGCACCAGAGGCTCCCTGGCCCAGCGCTCGTAGAAGGTCTCCAGCGCCTGCCCGCGCTCCGGGCCCTCCGAGTGCGCGAGCAGGCCGAGCGCGGCGATCACGTCGGTCATGTTCGCCCCCTCCCGGAGCTGCGTCACGCACAGGCCGCGGGCCTCGTCGTCATCCGGCGCCATCAGGTAGGCGAGACACAGATTGCGCAGCGCACGACGCCCGATGGACTCGGGCGAGAGGTCGTAATCGCCCGAGTCCCCGGTTCGCCGGTAGACGGCGAGCAGATCGTTCCGCAAGGCCTCGGCAATCCGACGCTTCAGGGTCTCGCGCACCTGGTGGATGCCGTCCACGTCGACCACCTCCATCTGGTCCCCCAGATAGGACTCGGTGGGCAGGGTGAGCACCTCCGCCACCAGGGCGGGATCCGTGCCC
>JASFUT010000068.1:0-12722 GCA_050050175.1 Chromatiales bacterium | reverse complement strand
CTGGCGTTGAAGCACAGCCGCCGCCTCGGGCGCCTGATCGAGGAGCTCTTCGAGCTGGCGACCCTGGACAGCCGCGACACCCGCCTGCATTCCGAGACCTTCTCCCTGGGCGAGCTGGTTCAGGACGTGGCGCAGCAGTTCCGGCCCGAGGCGCAATCCAGAGGGCTGAGGCTCGAGACCCGGATACCGGAGGCCACGACCTTCGTCTCCGGCGACATCGGCCTGGTCGAGCGGCTCCTCGAGAACCTGATCGAGAACGCCATCAAGTACACCCCCGCGGGCGGGACGGTCAGCCTGTCCCTCGAGCCGGGGGAGGACGGCGTGCTCACCCGCGTGGCCGACACGGGGCGCGGCATCGCACGCAAGGACGTCGGCCGGGTGTTCGAGCGCTTCTACCGCGGCGACGGGCGCCACGCGGGGGCCCCCGAGGGCGTCGGCTTGGGCCTGGCCATCGCCAGCCGCATCGTCCAGCTCCACGGCAGCACCATCGACGTGGACAGCGCCCCGGGGCGGGGCACCACGTTCAGCTTCCGGCTCCCCCCCGCACGGGGGACCTGAGGCCCAGGGCATTCGCATCTGCCGGGCGCCCCTCGGACGTGTACCGCGACGGATCTGCTTCCTGCCTCTTGCCCGCCTCCTGAAGGCCCCCAGGGGAGTGGCTGCACTGTCGGAAGGGCTCGGGTGCCCGGCTCATCGGCAGCCTCGGAGGCATGGAGGACGGACTCGGGGAACAGCACGTACGGCTCAGGTATCTGAAAGCGGCCCTGGCGGTGTTCGGCATCATCTTCATCCTGGTAGTCCCCGTGATGATGATGTGGGCCTGGCCCGCGGGCTCGTCCCGGACGCCCGGCCAGCCGGAGTACGAGCAGATGATCATGGGGATCTACCAACCCTGGGCGTCCTCCTGCTCCTGGCTGCCAAAGACCCTTTGGCCGACCTGAGCCTCATCGGGTTCACCATATGGTCGAGCATCGTCCACGGCCGCATCATGCTGATCCAGGCCCTCGTCGACGAAACGGAGCGCGCGAACCTGCTGGGCGACGACCCGGCCCTGTTACCGGTCGCGATCGTCCCCGCGTATCCCATGCCCGGAAGAGCCGGCGCCTGACGCGCCGCTGCCGGTCGGCGGACGGATCGGTTATTCCCGGGGAGGCACCCGCCCGGGCCGAGTCGGTCGCCGGGCGCTGCGCGCACCGACGACGTCCTCCACCCGCCCGGGGGTCTTCAACGCCCAGCCAGATAGGCGAGGACCTTTCCCATCAGCCGATTGATCGACGTGTAGCTGTCCGGACCGGCGGACAGGATCTCCTGCTCTGTCTGTACGTACCGCGACGGAGCCAGCTCGTGGCGACACTCGGCGACGATCGCCCTCGCCGACCGGGGTGTGGTCTCCAGGTGGAACTGGAGGCCGATCACCGAGCGGCCGACCTGAAACGCCTGATTCTCGCAGCCCTCGCTGCGCGCGATGCGCGTTGCGCCCTTCGGCAGGTCGAAGGTCTCACCGTGCCAGTGGAAGACCTTCGTCAAGGCCGGAAAGCGGAAATGCAGGGTCCCTTCCGATTCGACCCCTCGAACGGGAAACCATCCGATTTCCTTTTCGGGATTCCGGTACACTGCGGCGCCCATTGCACTCGCGATGAGCTGTGCGCCCAGGCAGACGCCCAGGACCGGCGTGCCCGATGCCACCGCATCGCCTATGAACCTCTTCTCCAAGGCGAGCCAGGGGAGCTCGTCTTCGTCGTTGACGCTCATGGGGCCGCCCATGACGACCAGGAGGTCCAACCGGTCGGGATCCGGCAGCTCGGCGGATTCGAAGAACGGTGTACAGCTTATCGTATAGCCCGCCCCCCGAAGCCAGGGCTCGATGCTGCCGAGGCCTTCGAACGGAACGTGCTGCAGGTAATGCGCGCGCATGGCATCCTCTGTCGATTCCAGGCGCCCGCGCACAGCCCGGTATCGCCGGCATCGCCCGGCAGGCCCTTGCGAATCGGCCCCTGCAGTCAGGCCCTGGCCCGAGCGGGACTGCCCGGGCTTCAGGGCCGACAGATTATCACGCCGCGGGTTCAGGGCCTCCAGCGGCTGAACACGTAGTCGTGGTCGGCCTGAGAGCTGTGGCACTCGAAGCAGGCCTCCGCGGCGTTGTCGCCCACGGCACGGCGGGCGGGGTCACCGGCGGCGAAGCCCTCGAACCCCCAGCCGCCGGTCTCCTGGAACCGGGCGCGGTCCTTGACCATCACCCCCAGCACCTTGCGGGGACCTTCGCTGATCGCATTCTCGGGCCGGTCGGCCTCGAGCAGATCGAACGCGATCACCGCGCCGTCCGCGAAGCTCCCGGTCTCGTAGCCCTTCAAGGCTTCGGCGTTGGCGTAGATGTGGTGGATGCCGCCGAAGGCATCGTAGAGGCCGTGGCCTTCCTGGATGACCATGCTCTTGACATGCGTCCAGTGACGGTAGCCCTCGGGGTAGGCGATGGGCCCCCCTGCGGCGCAAAGGCTCGGAATCGAGGCGAGCGCCGAGCAGAGCCCCAGCACGGCGGCGGGAATCGGGCATTTCATGGTCTGTCCTCCCAGGCTGCCCATGACGGCTGTTCTGCTACGCTATGCGGGCGCGCACGGCGCGACAAGTACGCACTTTTCGGTAGGGTACGCACGAAGTGGTGCAGGATTCCGAAAGCGAAGGGAAAAACTCCCCGCGCCGTCCGCCCGTCGCGCGGATGGTGGAGGACATCGTCGGCTGCAAGTGGTCGCTGGAGGTGCTGGGGGCCGTGCGTGGAGGCATCGCCCGCCCGGGGGCGATTCAGCGTTCCATCGACGGCCTGTCCACCAAGGTGATGAACGAGCGCCTCGCCAAGATGCTCCGCTATGGAATACTTCGCAAGGACACCTTTGCCGAGCTGCCGCCCAGGGTCGAGTACCGGCTCACGGCCTTCGGCCGGCGGTTCGTCGTCATCCTCGACGAGATCGATCGCCTTGAGGCGGGTACGGCAGGCGATCCCGAGGACGGCTGACGCCCCGGGGTCTCCGAGTGCGGGTGGTCACACGGCCGAGGTCGTCCGACTGCGCACGGCCTCCGGCGGTCTTTCGCAATCCGGCGGAACGGATCTCACCGAGCGGGATTTCACAAGGACGGCTTTGCGCCCGCCCGTGGACTGGAATCGAACGCCCTATTCCGACTTCTCGGACTCGGACTGCTGCTTCTGCCAGGCGTCGTAGCAGTCGACGCCGCAGAAGAACAGGATGTAGTCCTCGGCCTCCGGAACCTTGGCCTCGGATACCGGGATCTCCTTGACGCAGACCTCGCAGGTCAGGAGCTTTTCGGTCGTCACGGGTCGCTCAGCCATAGCCAGCACCTCGCCGGTCTCAGTCGCCCTCCAGGGGCCATCTCGAGATTATAGTCCGCCTGGAAGTCGCGTCCGGCTGATGCGCGTTTCCGCGTCCGGCACAAGGCCTACGAGGGTTCCAGAACCGGAACCTGGTGTTGCGGCTCGCCCGTGCAGCGCCGGCTACACCGCGCTCGCCGCGTCGCCCCCTGGGCCGGAATCGCCACGGTCGCGGCCGCGGGGGACCATGAGACGAGCTCTAGTGCCCGGCGTCAGCTTGGCTGTATGCTAGCGTTGGGCGCGTATGCGACACGCCGCAAGCTCAAGCAGGAAGAGCAACCGCCGCCGACCGGGGCGGCCTCGGGGCGAATAATCCACGTGGAACGGCTCTCCACTCCGATCCGAGCAAGCCTGATCTACCTGGGCCTGGCGACGCTCTGGATCCTCGGATCGGACTACCTTCTGGGCCGGATCGCCGACGTTCCCGTTCAGTTCTCCCTGATGCAGGGCCTGAAGGGCGTCGTCTTCGTCGTCGGCACCAGCCTCTTCCTCTACCTCTTCCTCCACCGCCACCTGCCCGCGGATTCGGCGTCGACGCCGGCCAAAGCGCCCTCGACCCATACGCCGTTGCTGGTGTTCGCCATCACCGCCATCGCTCTTGTCGCCACGGGTTACTACACCTACCGAAGTCTTCAGGCCCGGGAGCGGATCGCGGCCCACAACAGCCTCAGGTCGGTGGGCGAGCTCAAGGTCCGTCAGATCAGCGAGTGGCTCAGGGAGCGACGCGGAGACATCGGCCTGCTCACCCGGGACACCGCCATCGCTCGCGACCTGCAGGCCTGGCTTCGGGAGCCGGCCAGCCGGCCGGGCTTCCCCGACCGACTCGCCGAGCGGTTCGAAGCGCTCAAGGGAGCGTACGACTACAGCGCCATGGTCCTGTTCGATGCCCAGGGCCGTGCCCGGTGGGCCAGCAGGCCGGGCTTCGTGGACATGGAGGTGGCGCAGGAGACGGGTCCGGTTCTGAAGGCCATAGCGTCGGGGACGACGCAGCTCGTGGACATCCATTACCACGGGCCGGCGGACGAGGACCGGCTGGTCATGGGATACGTAGGCCCCCTGACCGTCGACGACGGCTCCGAAGCCAGGCCAGTGGGCGCGATCTACCTGGTCGTCACGGCCGGAGACTATCTGTTCCCGCTGGTGCAGAGCTGGCCCCTTCCCAGTGCGAGCGGCGAGACCCTGATCGTCCGCCGGGAGGGCGATCGGGTGCGTTTTCTCAACAGCCTGCGTCACCGCCCGGATTCCCCGCTGATGCAGTCCCACAGCCTGGACGATGCGTTGCTCCCCGCGGCACGCGCCCTGCAGGGCGAGCTGGGCGCCATGGCCAACGGCCTCGACTACCGCGGAGTCCCGGTTCTCGCCTACGCCGCGGCCATACCCGAGACCCCCTGGGTGATGATCGCGAAGGAGGACGAGGAGGAGATCTACGCACCGCTGGCGCGTATCGCCCGCGCGACCGCCGCCGCCACCCTGCTGCTGGTGCTCGCCGCTGCGGCCGCCGTCGGCGTCTGGTGGCGGGGGCAGGTGGGGCGACACCGGGTCGAGCTGCTGGAGCAGGAGCTGGAGCGCGGGGCGCTGGTGCGGCATTTCGACTACCTGGCCAAGTATGCCAACGACATCATCCTGCTGTGGGACGAGTCCAAACGCTTGCTCGAGGTCAACGACCGGGCGCTGGAGGCATACGGATACCCGCGCGAGCGCCTTGTCGGGATGCCCGTGGGCGATCTGCTCGCACCCGAGGAGAGACCGTCCACCGAGCGCATGCTGAGCAGGCTCCGGACGGCCGGGCACATGGTCCTCGAGAGCGTGCATCAGCGCGGCGACGGAAGCAGGTTTCCGGTGGAGGCGAGCATCCGGCGCATCGACCAGAGTGGGCGCGTCTTCTACCAGTGCATCCTGCGCGACATCAGCGAGCGCAAGCAGGCGGAGGCCCACATCCTGAGCCTGAGCCGCCTCTACCACACCCTCTCGGAGGCCAACCAGGGCATGGTGCGGGCAACGGACCGCAGCTCCCTGTTCGAAATGGTGTGCCGGGTGGCGGTGGAGTATGGCAAGTTCCAGCTCGCCTGGGTCGGCACGGCGAACGGGGAGACCGGAAAGATCGGACCTGTCGCCGGTCACGGGCCGGGGCGCGCCTACCTGCAGGGCCTGGACATCCGGCTCGACGAAGGGGATGCGCTCGGCCGGGGGCCCACGGCAACGGCCCTGCGCGAGGGCGAGCCCCGTTTCTGCGACGATTTTCGGCGGGCCCCCGAAACCGCGCCCTGGCACGATCGGGCCCGGGCGCACGGCATCGCCGCATCCGCGGCCCTGCCACTGCGTTGCCGGGGCGAGGTGGTCGCCGTGCTGAACCTCTACGCCGCCGAGGCCAGCGCCTTCGACGCCGACACCCGGGAGCTGGTGCAGGAGATGGCGGCGGACCTGTCTTTCGCCCTGGACCGCTTCGAGGACCAGAAAGATCTGTTGGCAGAGCGCGATCGCGCCCAGGGCTATCTGGACGTCGCCGGCGTGATGCTGATCGTCCTGGATCTGGCCGGCCGGGTGACGCTGATCAACCGCAAGGGGCTGGGAATCCTCGGTTACGAGTCGGAGGAGGAGGATGAGGTGCTGGGGCGGGAATGGTTCGAGAGCTTCGTGCCGCCGATGGTCCGGGACCGGGTGTCGGAGGAGTTCCGGGAGATCACCCACGGAGCGATCCAGGAATACTACGAGGACCCGATCCTGACCAGGGACGGAGAGGAGCGGATGATCGCCTGGCGGATCAGCGTGCTGCGGGACGCCGAAGGCGCGGTGGTCGGGGTGCTGGGCTCCGGTGAGGACATCACCGAGCGCAGAGCGGCCGAGCGGGCCCTTGCTCAGAGCCGCGCCCTGCTCGAGAGCCTCATCGATTCCATTCCCGACCTGATCTTCTACAAGGACTCCGAAGGGGTATACCTGGGCTGCAACCGCGCGTTCGAGGCCTTTTCGGGCCGCGCGGAGGAGGAGATCGTGGGGCGCACCGACTACGACCTGGTGGATGCCGGGCTCGCGAGCTTCTTCCGCGACCAGGACCGCATCATGCTCGAGTCGGGCAGGCCGCGGCGCAACGAGGAGTGGGTCGCCTACCCGGACGGCAGGCGGGTGCTGATGGAGACGCTCAAGACACCCTACGACGGACCCGACGGCGAGCGCCTGGGCCTGATCGGCATCTCGCGGGACATCACCGCGCGCAAGCGCATCGAAGAGCAGCTCAAGCGCAGCGAGGACAGCCTCAACCGGGCCCAGGCCGTCGCGCACGTGGGCAGCTGGTCCCTGGACTTCGCCACGGACAGGCTGGAATGCTCGGGGGAGGCCTACCGGATATGCGGCGCGGAGCCCGGCGAGCCACTGGGGTGGGCGTCGTTCCTGTCGCGCGTGGACGCGAGGGACCGGGGGCAGGCGCAGGCCGCCTGGCATGAGGCCCAGACCACCGGCCGGCTCGATCTGGAGTGCCGCATCCAGGTCGGGGAGCAGGAGAAATGGGTGCATGTCCGGGCCGAGATGGAGCCCGGCGAAGACGGCCGGCCGCGTGCCGCGCTGGGCACGCTGCAGGACGTCACCGAGCGCAAGTCTGCGGAAGAGCGCATCGTCTACCTCGCCCAGTACGACGGTCTGACCGGGCTGCCCAACCGGCAGCTGCTCGAGGACCGGCTCGAGTACGCCATATCGATCATGGCGCGGCGCGCGCGCTCGCCGGCCGCCGTGCTGTTCCTCGACCTGGACCGCTTCAAGAACATCAACGACTCCCTGGGGCATCGCACGGGAGACCGGTTGCTCCGAAAGGTCGGCGAGCGTCTGCGCACATCGGTGCGCGACGAGGACACGGTGGCCCGCCCCGGGGGTGACGAGTTCGTCATGGTCCTGCCGGACACCAGCGCTAAGGGGGCGGCCCTGGTAGCGGAGAAGGTCATCTCCTCCCTGTCACACCCCTTCCGGATAGAAGGCCGCGCCCTCTCCATCAGCTGCAGCATCGGCATCGCCATGTATCCCGACAACGGCGAGAGCTCCGACTCCCTGGTCCGCTGTGCGGATACCGCCATGTACCGGGCCAAGACGGGCGGAGGCGCCGGATACCAGTTCTTCACCGAGGCGATGCACCTGGAGGCCCTGCGCCGGCTCGAGCTGGAGAGCGCCCTGCGCCACGCAGTGGCAGCCGGTGCGTTCTCACTGCACTATCAGCCGCAGGTCGAGGCCGCCACCGGCACGATCGTCGGCGTCGAGGCCCTGGCGCGCTGGTGGCACGAGGAGTGGGGCTACGTCCCGCCTTCCGCATTCATACCCCTGGCCGAGGATTCCGGGCTGATCCTGCCCCTGGGCGAGCGGATCCTGGACCAGGCCATCGCCCAGGCCCGCGCCTGGCAGGAGCGGACGCGGCGCGAGATTCCGGTGGCGGTCAACCTCTCGGTGGTGCAGTTGCGCCAGCACGACTTCTTCGACACCGTGGACCGCCTGCTCACCAGGCACGGCCTCGCGCCCCGGCTGCTCGAGCTCGAGATCACCGAGAGCATCGCCATGCTGGAGGCCGAGACCGCGGTCGAGTTGATGGGCCGCCTTCACCAGCGGGGCATCACGCTGTCCATCGACGACTTCGGCACCGGATACTCGTCCCTGAGCTACCTGAAACGCTTCAACGCCCGCAAGCTCAAGGTGGATGCATCCTTCGTGCGGGGCCTGCCGGACGACGAGAACGACGTCGTGATCGTCAACACCATCATCCGGATGGGCCACTCCCTGGGCCTCAAGGTGCTCGCGGAGGGCGTGGAGACACCGGAGCAGGCCGCGTTTCTCAGGGAGCAGGGGTGCGACCTGCTGCAGGGTTACCACTTCGGCCGGCCTGGCCCGGCGGAGGATGTCTCCGAGCTGCTGCAAGCGGAGACGATCGCCGACTGACCGGCCCGTTCGGCCGCCCCCCGGGGCCGACCCCGCCCGCGCAGAAGCCTCTGCGCGAGCCGCTGGTACTGTGCTATTTTGAGGCCCCGCCCGCCTTGCCCTGGCGGCGGGGGAGTGCGAGCCTGGTCCCGACGGCGCGGTCGAATCCGGTCCGGGCATGGGCGCAGGGGTCTGACGCCCGAGGCAGAAGCGCCTTGTCCGCCGGGCAGCCGTGCCGGGTCGGGCCCCCGGGCAAGAGAAATCACATCGAAGGAATCACTATGCGTTGGAACATCCTGACGGTCTTCGTGATCGCCGCGCTCTCGGGCTGCGTCGCGGTGGAGGAAAAGCCGGACGGCACGGACCGCGCCGCAGGTCCGCCGGCGACCGGTGCTGCGCGCGGGGCCGAGGCATCTGCGGGCTCCCCGCCCTCCGCGCAGAACGCCGGGGCCGGTCAGCCCGGCCCGGAAACGGACAAGCTCGCAGCGAACATCGACGCCATACGGCGCGGCGCCGCCGCGGGGAACGCACAGGCCCAGTTCCTGCTCGGAGCCGCCTACCTCCAGGGCCGGGGCGTGCCCGCGGATCCGCAGCAGGCGGCCAGCTGGCTCCGGCAGGCCGCCGAGCAGAACCATCCGAAGGCCCAATCGCAGCTGGGGATCATGTACCTGCGCGGAACCGCCATCGAGAAGAATCCCGACGAGGGGATCCGGTGGCTGGTCCGGGCGGCGGAGTCCGGCAACGCCGACGCGCAGGTCAATCTGGGCATCGTCTACGCCGAGGGCATGGGGGTGCCGAAGAACCTCCAGGCCGCCGCACGCTGGCTGGCGGAGGCCGCGAAGCAGGGAGATCCCAGTGCCCAGTACCGCCTCGGGATGATGTATCTCAACGGCCTCGGCGTGGAGCGCGATGATCCGGCCGGCGCCGACCTGCTCCGCAGGGCGGCCGAGCAGGGGGTGCCGCTGGCCCAGCTCCAGACGGGGATCCTTTACAGGCTCGGGCGCGGGCTCGCTCAAGACGATGCCCAGGCGGCCGCCTGGACCGCGAAGGCCGCCGATCAGGGCCTGCCCCGCGCCCAGTTCATTCTCGGGCAGTTCTACCGGCAGGGGATCGGCGTGGAGCGGAACCCCGGCGCGGCCGCCCAGTGGCTCGGAAAGGCCGCTGCGCAGGGAAGCACCGAAGCCCGGTACGCGATGGCCACCCTGTACAGCCGCGGCGAGGGCGTAGCCGTGGATCTCGCGGAGTCCGCCCGCTGGCTGAAGGCGGCCGTCGAAGGGGGCTCGGCGCGCGCCGCCAACGACCTCGCGGTCATGTATGCATCCGGCCGCGGCGTGGAGCAGAACGATGGCGAGGCCCTGCGTCTGTACCGCATGGCGGCAGAGGCCGGCATACCCGCGGCTCAGGCGAATCTGGGCATCATGTACTTCACCGGCCGGGGCGTCCCCGCCGCGAACGCCCAGGAGGCGTACAGGTGGCTCAAGGCCGCGGCGGACAGCGGTGTGGCGCAGGCCCAGCGCGTGCTCGGGGTGATGTACGCCAAGGGCGAGGGCGTGGCCCGGGACCGCGAGCAGGCACGTTTCTGGCTGGGCAAGGCCGCCGCGCAGGGCGATCAGCGGGCGGCGCAGCTGCTGACGCAGATCTGAGCGCACGCGGTGGGGCTGATCGCCCATCGTCCGGCCGGCGGCGAACAACGGATGGCGGACGGTAGACAGGGGCGGAAGCGGACAGGCCGCTGCCTCTGCCCGTGCCCTGCCCGCGGTCCGGTCCGACCCTCGCATCGCCCTTGACACGACCGCTAGACTGTCCCGGAAGCCCGCCCCGGACCCCTGATCCCCAGCGGCGGTGCAGACAGGGAGCAGGCTATGACACCCAACGACACAACCCCCGGCACCGGGACGCGGCGACCCGCGGCGTTGAGGTTCTTCGCGGTGATCCTGACGGCCTTCGGGCTGTTCCTGATCCTGCCCTCCCAGTGCGAGATCGAACGGGCCCGGGAAGCCGCAGACTGGGAGCCGCGCGAGGCGCGGATCACTCACTCAGAGGTCGCACGGTACGGCGGCGGCCGTGCGGAAGACCCGCCCCGCTACCGGGCCGACATCCGCGGCGTGATGCTGGACAGTGACCGGGCGTTCCAGATCGAGCGCATCGGATTCGCCCGCATCGGCACCGGGTCCGAGGTCCGCGAGTACGTCCGGCGCTATCCGGAGGGTGAGGTGGTGCAGGTCTATGTCTCGCCGGAGGATCCGGACCGGGTGGTGCTGGTAAGGGATGCCTCCCCCACCCCCATGTACCTCCTCCAGGCGGCAGGTGCCGCGTCGATCGCGATCGCGGTGCTTCTGCTGCTGCGCGCCCGCCGACTCCGCGGCGAGCGGGAGAGCACCGGCGCGACTCCGCGGTGAGGAGACGCCCCATGAAGACGCTCCGAAACCGCCGGACGCTGGCGGCCATGATGCTCTGGGCCTCGCCGGCGATTCCGACGACCGCCGGCGCGGGACCCGAGGCCGGCTGGCCCACCACCGAATGGGAGGTCGGCTGCCGGCATCCCCTGGACTGCTCGCCCGCGGACGAGGTCTACGAGGAGGGCCTGCGGCGCGCGAGCGTCTGGCTGGAGTCCCTGGGCTTCGGGCCCCCGTCCCTGGAGATGCGCAAGCGAATCGAGGAGCGCGAAGGCGCTCCGCCCCGCAGTACGCCCGTCGCCTACGTCGCCCATGTCTCGGACCGCGCGACCGCCGGCGGGGAAGGAAAGACCTACCTGGGGGTCTACGACCAGACCGACCGCCAGCTCAATTTGCGCAGCGACGCCTTCTTCGCCATGGGCGCCCCGGGGGAGACCTTTGAAGACCCGAAGTTCCGCCGCCGGCTCGAGGGCACCTTCGTGCCCGTCCACGAGCTCTTTCACGCGGTCCAGAATGGCTACCAGGACCTCTCGGGCGAGACCCGGGACTGGATCTTCGAAGGAACGGCGGACGCGGTGACGCGCGCCTACGCGGACGAGCACGAGGCCGACCTTCGCATCCTGTCGGCAGGACGCGACTACGACAGTCCTCTGCATCGCCCCCCCGAGCAGCGGCAGGCCTACGGAACCTCCCGCTTCTGGCTGAAGGTCGGCGAGCACATCGGCTCCCGCTCCGGGGTCGCCTACCTGAGCGACGTCCTGGTAGAGGACCTGAAGGCGAATGCGGGCCTGGACGGCGTGGACCGGGCGCTGAGAGACCACGGCGGCCTCCACGAGCTGCTGCCCTGGTTCTTCACCACCCTGGAGCCCGACCGCTTCGGCGGGCAGCGCTCCCTGAAGGCGGACCTGCCGACGGGCGAGCGCGAGGCGGAGCACCGTTTCGTCGGGACGGTGGAGCCGGTCGCCGGGAGCTCGGCCCGCCTGCGTGTGGAGACCGGCCGGGACAGGCCGGTGCTGCTGGAAATCAGCTTCGCCGAGGAGCGACCTGAACTTCACCTGCTGGTGGACGGCGTGCGCTACGACCGCGCCGGTCCCGACGGGCGCAACGTCTACCGACGGGAGCTGCGCGACAGCGCCCCCACAGAGCTCGACCTGGTGGTGGCCAACGTCGCCAGGAAGGCCGGTGAGAGCAAGAAGCGGCGCTACGAGCTCGAGGTGCGCCTGCACGAGATCGACTCCCAGCACCGCTATTTCGGCTGGCTCCGGGGCGACGTGGGCGCGGCCGAGTATCACGGACCGGACAAGGGTCCGCTGGAGTGGTGCTCGCCCGGCTGCCGGCACAGCGATCGGCTGATCAGGGCCATCCGGGAGAACGCCGAGTACCTCAGCTACCTCTACAGCCACGCCTTTCCCGGCATGCGCAGCCCCACTGCCGAGGACGCGCGCGAGACCCTGGAGCAGGCCCTGGCCGACGCGCCGTTCCAGCAGGACCGGCGGCCCCGGGGCCGGGCCTGCTACGGCGGCCGGTACTACGGCCGCAAGCAGGTGGACGTCCACGACCGCTCGGCCGTCGACGACGCCTGGACGGGCGAGCCGGTTCACCAGGCCGTGCGCTTCGACCACTCCGCCACAGCCACCGGCCGCTCCCTCTCCGGCCAGGTGCAGACCGAGACCCTGGCTCGGGTGCTGGAGAGCAGCGAGGACGCGGCGATCTTCGCGATCCGCTTCCGCGCCGACACCTCGGGCACCCTGCGGGACACGCCCCCCGACGGGCTCCAGGGGTGCCTGGGCAACGACGGCGAGGCGCGCGGATTCCATACCTGGGGCTGGGTCGTGGACGCGCCCGAGCCTCTGACGGTGCGGGTCGCGCTGCGCTCAGAGGCGGACGGCGGGGTCCAGGCCTTCGCGGCCTTCGTGGTGATGGCGGTGCTCGACGACCAGGCCCTGGTTATTGTTCCGGCCATGGGCGAGCGCTTCGAGCCGATCGTGTCGATCGCGGGCGGGAAGCTGGATGCCCTCGCCCTGGACGGGATCGAGGCGAAGCTCGCCCGGAAGATGCGC
>JASFUT010000067.1:0-12815 GCA_050050175.1 Chromatiales bacterium | reverse complement strand
CCTCAGCTTCTGGAACGTGTTCACCCAGCTGGGGGCGGTCAGCCGGACCCAGCAGATCCGCCCCTTCGACCGACGCGCGGACGGCCTGCTGATCGGCGAAGGGGTCGGCATCCTGGTGCTCAAGCGCCTGGCGGACGCCGAGCGTGCCGGCGACCGCATCTATGCGGTGATCCGCGGCATGGGGGTGGCCAGCGACGGGCGCGAGCGCAGCCTGATGGATCCTCGCTCCGAGGGCCAGATCCTGGCGCTGGAGCGGGCCTGGAAGGCCGCCGGAGTGGACCCCGGCACCGTCGGCCTGCTTGAGGCCCACGGCACGGGGACTCCGGCGGGCGACCAGTCCGAGCTCACGACCCTCGCGCGGTTCTTCGGCGACCGCACCCAGGGATCGCCGGGCATGGGCACGGTCAAGTCGATGATCGGGCATACCATGCCCGCAGCGGGCGCGGCCGGCGTCATCAAGGCGGCCCTGGCCATCCACTACGGCTTCCGCCCGCCCACGCTGCACTGCGACGAGCCGCACGATCTCATGGGCCGGACCGGCTTCCACGTGATCCGGGAGACCGAAGAGTGGGAGCGGACGGCGCATCCCAGACGCGCGGCGGTCAACGCCTTCGGCTTCGGCGGCATCAATGCCCATGCGGTGCTGGAGGCGGCGCCGGGCGCATCGGCCGAGGCCCTGGCCATGCCCCGCCAGCCCGCCCCCGAGATGCTCTTCATCGCCGCCGACGGCATCGACGCCGTGCTCGCGGCCCTGGCGGCGGGTGTCTCGACCGGCACGGACGGGCCCTGCCGGCTGGTGGTGGAGAATCCCACCGCCGAGCGACGGGACATCGCCCGCAAGCTGGTGGAGCGGGGCAAGCGCTGGTCCGGGCGCAAGGGCATCTGGTTCTCCCCGGAGGGCCTGGCCCGGCAGGGCGGAAAGGTGGCCTTCATGTTCCCGGGTGTGGACGGCCGATTCAGTCCCAACGTCGAAGATGTGGCCCGCTGGTTCGGTCTTTCCGTCCCCAAGCACCACGACGCCCGGGGCGAGGACCTGGTGCGCGTGGGCGCGGGGATCGTCGAGGTCGGCCTGATGCTGAACCGGGTGCTGCGCGAGATCGGCGTGCGGCCCGACGCCATCGCCGGGCACAGCATCGGCGAGTGGACCGGGATGCTGGTCTCGGGGCTCAGCGCCGAGGAGGAGGCCGACCGGTTCATCGCCGAGATCATCCCCTCCCTCTCGGTGGACGTGCCGGGCGTGGCCTTCGGCGCCGCCGGCTGCGGCGTCGAGCAGGCCGAGGCGGCCATCGCCGACCTGGACCGAATCGCCCTCTCCCACGACAACTGTCCCCACCAGATCATCCTGTGCGGGGTCGAGGACAGCATGGACGTCGCCCTCGAGCGCCTGAAGGCCCGCGGCGTGCTCTGCGAGAAGCTGCCCTTCCGCTCGGGCTTCCACTCGCCCCTGTTCCGCGAGTATCTGGAGCCCCTCAAGGACGTGTTCTCCACCTTCTCCCTGCACCCGCCCCACACGCCCATGTGGTCGGCCACGCGGGTGACGCCCTACCCCTCGGAGCCGGACGAGGTCCAGCAGCTGTGGATCGACCACCTGCTGCAGCCCGTGCGCTTCCGGGAGCTGACCGAGCGGCTGTACGCGGAGGGCTTCCGGGTCTTCATCCAGGTGGGCACAGGCCGTCTGGTGGGCTTCGTGGAGGACAGCCTGCGCGGACGCCCCCACGCGGCGATCACCGCCAACGCCGAGGGCCGCCCCGGCATGGAGCAGCTCAGGCACCTGGCCGCGGAGCTCTGGTGCGAGGGCTACGACGTCCGCCTCGACCGTCTGGGAATCCCGGCCCGGCCGGCGGCCGGGCAGGCGCCCCGGCCAGGGGGCGGGGTGCGGCTGGAGCTCAGCACCCATCTGGTGCGGCTCGACAAGCCGCTGGAGCTCCCCCGGACGCCGGCCTCGCGCGAGACCGCCCCGCTGGCGAGCGTCGACACCTCCGAGCCGGTGCTGGCGGAGCTCGCGCGCATGCAGGACGACCTGGCGGCCATGTCCGAGGAGGTGGTCGCCGCCTGGACCCGCCTGCGCCGCGGACCCGGCGCCGCACGGCGCCCGGCGCCACCGGCCGTTACGCCCGAGCCGACCCGCCCGACGGCGGGCCCGCGCACATCCACGGAGATGCGCCGGTTCTCGCTGGAGACCATGCCCGACCTGGTGGATCACGCCTTCATCCGCCAGCCCGACGGCTGGGAGCACAAGCCCGACACCTTTCCGGTGGTCCCCTTCACCCTGTCCGTCGAGACCGTGCTGGACGCCGCCCAGGCGCTGGTGCCGGAGCTGGTGGCCGTGGGACTGGAGCGGGTCCGCGCCAAGCGCTGGATCGAGGTGGCGCCGCCCCAGGACGTGGAGATCAAGGCCGCGTTCGACGGCAGCACCAAGGTGGCGGTGGACATCGGCGAGTTCTTCTCCGCCACCGTGATCATGGCCCGAAGCTACCCGCCCGCACCTGTGGCGCAGCCGCTCGACACCGGGCCGGGGGAGCCGGTCGAGCTGACCGCCCCGGAGCTCTACGAGCAGCGGGTGATGTTCCACGGGCCGCGATTCCAGGCGGTGACGGACATCGGCCCCATGGGTCCCAAGGGGCTGCACGGCGTGGTCACCAGCCTGCCCGCCCGGGGGTCCCTGCTGGATGCGGCGGGCCAGATCGCCGGCTACTGGTGCGTGGCCCACTCCACGCGGGACCAGGAGGCCCTGCCCTTCCGCGTGGACCGCATGACCTTCTACGGTCCCCACCCTGAGGTGGGCGCCCGGGTGGAGTGCGACGTCCGGATCCTGGAGTTCACCGACCAGTGGGGGCGCTTCGACATCGACATGCACCGCGACGGGCGGGTGTGGGTGCGGATCGAGGGCTGGGAGGACCGCCGGTTCGAGAGCGACCCGCGAATGCGCCGGGTGCTGCTGTTTCCTGAGAACCACATCTACGCCGAGCCTGACCCGGACGGCTTCTTCATCGTGCGCGAGACCTGGCGCAGCGCCGCATCGCGCTACTTCATCGCTCGTCGGTGGCTCGGGTGGCAGGAGTTCGAGCAGTACGACGCGAAGAACCCGCGGGACCAGCGGTCCTGGCTGCTGGGTCGCATCGCGCTCAAGGATGCCGTACGCCAGTGGCTCTGGGACCGTGGTCACGGCAATCTCTACCAGATCGAGATCGCCGTCGACCACGATGCCGCCGGCAGGCCGCAGGTGAGCGGACCGTTCGGCGAGGACCTGCGGGTGTCGGTCTCGCACAAGCAGGGCATGGCGGTGGCCATGGTCGCCGAAGGCGAGGACGTGGGCATCGACCTGGAGCGGATAGAGCCGCGCGACGAGGCATTCGTGCGCACCGCGTTCGTCGACACCGAGCTCGCCCTGCTGCCGGCAGCCGAGCGCGACGAGTGGCTCACCCGCCTGTGGGTCGCAAAGGAGGCCGTCGGCAAGCTGCGCGGCACAGGGCTGGGCGGCAGGCCGCGCGATCTGGTGCTGACCGAGATCGACGGCGAGCGCCTGCGCGTGGACGGCGTATGGGTGCGGACCCGCCTCGAGGACGGGCACGTGATCGGGTGGACCGGCGGCGACAGCGCGGCGCAGGCCGCACCGGCCGTCGAGGACAAGCGGAGGAAGCGAGTTTGAGCGATACGCTGAAGACGGTGTCCCGGCTGATCGAGGAGGTCGTCGGCGACAACCTGATCGAGCCGATCACCCTGGAGACCTCGTTCGGCGACGACCTGGAGCTCGAGAGCATCGAGCTGGTCACCCTCGCCGAAAAGCTGCAGGGCGAGTACGGCGAGCGGGTGAACTTCGCCGACTGGCTGTCGCAGAAAGAGCTGGACGAGCTCATCCACCTCAAGGTCGGCGAGCTGGTCGCCTTCATCGACGAATGCCTGTCGTCGAAGCCCCAGGCCTGAAGCTCAACGCCCAGGTGCTGGGCAGCGGGCGGCCGCTGGTCATGCTCCACGGGCTGCTGCTGGGCAACCTCTCGTCCTGGTACCTGGCGGCCGGGCGGCTCGCCGGCGGGGACCGCCAGGTGATCCTGTACGACCTGCGGGGCCACGGCAACAGCGAGGTCACCCCCTCGGGCTACGGCCTGGAGTCCATGGCGGGAGACCTGACGGCCCTGCTGGCGAAGCTCGCCCCCGACGGCCCCATCGACCTGGCGGGGTACAGCTACGGGAGCCTGGTGGCACTGCGCTATGCGCTGGACCACCCGGGGCGCGTCGGACGCCTGATCCTGGTGGAGGCGCCCCTGCCCCCGCTGCAGGAGCTGACCGACCGCTACGTGAACGCCGACATGTCGACGCTGCTGGCATCCGTGCCGGCCGATCTGCGAAAGGCGCTGCTCGCCAGCCCCCGGCGGGTCGCGAGCGCCACCAAGCGCATCAAGACCCTGGTCAGGGAGACCAGCCTGGTGGCGGACGTGAGCGCGGAGCCGGCGTTCGCGGAGGAGGCCCTGCGCGGTCTCTCCCAGCCCACCCTGTGCGTCTATGGCGAGCGCTCGGAGTTCCTGGACGACGCCCGTTACCTGGAGCGGACCCTGCCCGACGCGCACCTGCGCCTCGTCGACGGGTCCCATCTCCTGCTCAACGAGAACCCGGCGGGCACCGCGGCCGCAATCAAGGAGTTTCTGGATGGCTGAGATCGAGGCGCGCGGCGTCCAATTCCACTACCAGCGGCTGGGGAGCGGTCCCGAGCGGGTGGTGTTCCTGCACGGGTTCGTATGGGACAACCTCTCGAGCTGGTACTTCTCGGTCGCCACCTCCGTGGCACGCAGCGCCGAGATCCTGCTCTACGACCTGCGCGGGCACGGCAAGAGCGAGCGTACCCGCAGCGGCTACACCCTGGAGGACATGGTCGCCGACCTGGACGCCCTGCTCGATGCCACCGCGTTCGGCGACCGCCCGGTGCACCTGGTGGGCAACAGCTTCGGGGGGCTGCTGGCGCTCGCCTATGCCATCGTCCATCCGGAGCGAGTGGCCAGCATCGTGCTGGTGGACGCGCACGTCGCCGATGAGACCTGGACCGACGAGATGCGCGCCACGCTCCAGTCCCAGGGCCAGGAGCGCGACCGCAAGATCATTCAGGCGTTCCACGAGTGGGCGGGCCGGCACAACGATCCGCGCAACACCCGGCTGGCGAAGGCCGCCCAGGAGCTGGTGTCCGAGACCGACCTCCTCGAGGAGCTGACCCGCCCGGCAGTCTTCAGCGACCAGGACCTGGCGCGGATCCGCTGCCCGGTGCTCGCGATCTACGGCGAGCGCTCGGACATCCGGCACAAGGGCGAGCGCCTGGCCGGACAGCTCCCGAACTGCGAGCTCGAGATCCTGGCCGGCGGCTCCCACGTGATCCTCTGGGAGGCCACGGCGCATCTCAGGGACCGGATCATCGCGTGGCTCGAGCAGCATCGCACCGCCGGGCCCGGAGCGGGCGGCGCCTGAGGCGATGGCCCGCTTCCTGTTCGTCGTCCCCCCCTTCGCCGGCCACATCAACCCCAGTATCGCGGTGGGCGCAGTGCTGCAGGCCCGAGGGCACGCAATCGCCTGGGTCGGGTACCAGAGCATCCTGGAGGGGCGCCTGCCGGACGGCGCCCGGGGCTACCCTCTGCAATCGGCCCAGTCCCCCGAGTGGATCGCGGACCTGGTGGCGCGTATCCGGTCGGTGCGCGGCCTTCGCAACCTGAAGCTGACCTGGGGCGAGCTTTTCGTCCCCATGGCCCGGGACATGGCCCGGGGCGTGGATCAGGCGGTGGAGGATTTCCGCCCGGACGTGCTGGTGGTCGACCAGCAGGCGCTCGCCGGCGCCCTCATCGCGCGCCGCCGCGGCCTGCGCTGGGCCACCTCGGCCACCAGCCCGGCGGACCGGGTCCGCTCCCTGGCGGCGCTGCCCAAGGTCCTGGCCTGGACCGATGAGCTGATCGTCGCGCTGCAGCGCGATTTCGGTCTGGACCCGGTCGGGGTTCCGGAGGACTCCCCCGAGCTGGTGCTGCTGTTCAGCACCCCGGAGCTGGCCGGGCCCCTCGAGGACTTTCCGCCCCAGTACCGTCTGGTCGGCCCCGCCATCGAGCGCAGGCGCGAGACCGTGGACTTCCCCTGGGACGCCCTGGAGTCCGGTCCCAGGGTCCTGCTCACGCTGGGCTCGCTCAATGCCGAGCGCGGCCGTCGGGTGTTCGAGCTCGCCAAGGAGGCGCTCGGCGGGCTGCCGATCCAGGTGATCGCCGTCGCACCCGAGGGCCTGGGCCCCTATCCCCCGAATTTCATCGCCCGCTCCTGGGTGCCCCAGCTGGAGCTGCTGGCGGAGATCGACGCGGTCGTCTGTCACGGGGGCAACAACACGGTGTCGGAGGCCCTGGCCTTCGGCCTGCCCCTGGTGGTCATCCCCATCACGGACGATCAGCCGGTCCTGGCCCAGCGGGTGAGCGCGGCGGGATGCGGCGTCCGGCTGAGCTATCCGCGTCTCAGGGCGGAGGGCCTGCGCGATGCGGTCACGCGGGTGCTCTCGGAAGCGGGCTTCAGGGAGGCCGCCCGGCGGATCAGAGAGTCCATCGCACAGGCAGGCGGCGCCGAGCGCGCAGCCGATCTGCTCGAGGAGCTTGCAGAGGAAGACGGGAAGTGAGCGAGCGCGGGACATCGGCGGCCCGGAGCATCGACTGGACCTTCGAGCGGCCCAGGCGCCGGCCCGGTATACGGGTATTCAACTGGCTGGGCCGCAAGGCCCGCAAGCGCGGCTGGCGCCACGACCTTTCCGTCCAGGAGATCCTGGACCGCGCCCGGCGACAAACCGGCCTGGAGGACTGGGGCGAGGACTACTTCCTGGAGCCGCTGCGGCTGCTCGTGGAGGACTTCGAGCGCCGGGCGCGCCTGAACAGCTTCGGGCGCTGGCTGGTGCGCCAGACGCTGACCGGCTGCGTGCAGAACCGCCTGCGGGTAAGGGAGTATGCGCGCATCCACCCCGAGGCGATGCAGGCGCCACTGCGCAGCCCCCTGATCGTGGTGGGCATGCCGCGTACCGGAACCACGCTCCTCTACAACCTCCTCGCCCAGGACCCGGACGCCCGGCCCCTGCTGGGCTGGGAGAGTCTCTGGCCGGCTCCGATGGACCCCGCCGGCGACAAGAAGGACAAGCGTGCAGGCATCGGCCGCCGGGCGGCCCAAGGCGTGGACTGGCTCTCCCCGGAGCTGCGCCACATCCACCCCTTTCATGCCGAGGGGCCCGAGGAATGCACCTGGCTCATGGCGAACACCTTCGTCTCGCCCATCTATGCCATGTTCGGGCATGTGCCCTCCTACCAGGACTGGCTGTGGGCGCTGGACCCGGCCGACTGGGCGCGGGCCTACCGCGACTACGCCGACCAGCTGCTGGTCCTCCAGCACCAGCGCAACCGCGGACACTGGGTGCTGAAATCGCCGGTCCACTTCATGTCCCTGCAGCCCCTGCTGGACACCCTGCCCGAGGCCCGGGTCGTGGTGACCGACCGCGATCCCAGGGAGGTGGTCCCCTCGGCATGCAGCCTCTTCGCCGTGTTCCGGGGCATCAGCTCCGACCGGGTGGACCGTGCTGAGCTGGGCGAAGAGATCCTGGACACCCTCGCCAGGGGCCACGCCCGGGTCGAGGCCGCCCGGGCCGCCCACCCGGATCGGCTGATGAAGGTGTGGTTCCGGGACCTCGTCAAGGACAAGCCGGGCACGGTGCGGCGCATCTACGACGGATTCGGCCAACCGCTCGGCGCCGAAACGGTGTCCCGGATCGAGCGCTGGATCGCCGAGAGCCCCCACAGCCCCAGCCACAGGTACGGGCTCGAGCAGTTCGGGCTCAGCGAGGCGGACGTCGAGGCGCGGTTCGGCGGCCATCGGCCGGGCACCAGCTGACGGGGGATTGGCACGAAAGGGCTATGCAGTGGCTGTTGCGGGCGTGTTATAAAGGGCGCCGTTCACATAACGAGAAAATCATCCAGCCCCGGAGACAGAGATGCAGGGATCATCCAGCCCTTCCGTCCGCCGCTGGGCGGCCAGCGCCGCGGCCGCCGGTTCACTCCTTGCGGGGAGCCCCGCCCACTCGGCCTCGAACATCGCGGACAACGCCGACTTCGCCGAGATCGCCCGCAATGGCTTCGAGCTGACGGTCGACGGCTCGTTCTTCGCCGATGCCGCGAAGACCCAGTTCCCGGACCTCAAGCCCAACGACGGGGACCGCCGAAACAGCTACGCCTGGTCCAGCGCCTGGTGGAACGGGGGCCTCTGGATCGGCAGCAACCGTCTGCCCACCTGTCAGGACCTCGACTGCGACCGGGGGCCGGCGGAGATCTGGCGCTACACCCCGAGCACGCCGGACCCGGCGGGTGACTGGGGCCTGGGGGGCACCTGGGACAAGATGTACGAGTCTCCCGAGCTTGGTCTGATCTTCTCCTACTTCAGCGGACTTCCGGCGGAGACGCCGCGGGACCAGGGCTACCGCAACCTGTTCGGCTGCAACGCGGGCGACGGCGTGAGCCGTCTGTACGCCGCGACCTTCGGCCTTCCCGGGCGCATCCTCTACTGGAACGGCAACACCTTTCAAGACACCCCCACCCAGGGCCTGTCCACCAGCGCGCTCAACCTGGCGCAGGGCGAGGTCGACCTGGGCTTCCGCGGCTCCACCTGCTTCAAGGGCCGGGTCTGGGTCTCCCCGGCGGGCAGCATCCAGGACGTGGACGCCTCCCTCCATCCGATCGTGTACATGAACCCCGATCCCGCGCACGGCGCCGGCTGGCAGGCGATGGTCAACGTGGCGGATCCGGCCTCCAGCCCCCTGGCGGACCCGGACAACATCGGAATCTTCCAGATGGAGGCCATGGGCCGCTACCTGTGGTTCACCACCATCAACCGCTCCACCGGCCTGGAGCTCTGGCGCGGCGACGGCATCGACTGCCTGGCGCCCTGGGAGGGCGACGGCCACTGCAACATCGCCTGGAGCAAGGTCATCGACAACGGGGCGGGCCGCCCGGCGGACTTCATCGGCCCCGTGGTCGACAACTCGGGCGCCACCCTGGGGGTGGTGGGCGACGACCTCTACCTGGGCGCCGCCGAGTCCGGCTTTTTCGCCGCGACCCTGGCCGAGATGATCCGGGTGCCCGACGCCGGCGTCGTGCCGCCGGGCGGCGCCAACGCGCCCCACAAGTGGAACCTGCTGATGGGCTTTCCGCGGCGCAACTACGCCAAGCCCGCGGAGCGCCTGCCCGGCCTCGAGAACCTGGAGTGCCAGAACCCGGGGGACATGGCGAACACCGCCCCTTTCTTCTGGTTTGGACAGCCCGTGACCGCGTTGGACGACGACAGCCTGGCCGACGACTGCCTGCCCACCGCCAACGCCGGCCCCGGCTTCGGAAAGAACCGGTTCGCGCCCGGCCAGCCGCCGAATCCCCTGGCCATCGGGCCCAACAGCTACTTCTGGCGCTTCGCCTACCACGAGGGCGAGGCCTGGACGGGCAGCCTGGACATCACCGGCGACGGGGGCGGCTTCTTCCCCGGCAGCCCCTTCGGCTTCGACCTGCTGAAGTCCCCGGACGGCGCGGTGTGGACCGAGGTGGTGAACGACGGCTTCGGAAAGGCCCTCAACTACGGTGTGCGCGCCCTGCTCTCGGTGCCCGGCCTCGGGCTGGTCGTGGGCACGGCCAACCCCTTCCCGGAGGAGCTGGACGAGGACGGCAACACCCTGGGCGGCCTCGAGATCTGGGTCGGCACGACGGCGCCCGGCGGCCAGATCCCGCCGGTGGCCGACGGCGGGGGCGACCAGCTCATCCTCGACGAGGACCAGGACGAGACCGTCGACGCGGTGCTCGACGCGGGTGCCTCGGCCGATCCCTTCGGCGGCGGCGGCATCGCCGGCTACGAGTGGTTCGAGGGCTCTCTGGCGGATATCGGCACCACCTGCGCCGGCCTGAACGCCAACGACGCCTTCTCCACGGACCCGAGCACCCAGGTGGCCCTGGCCTCCAGGATCGGCGCCCAGGACGTGGTGGACCACGCATTCACCCTGCGCGTCACCGACGTGGACGGGCACGTCAACTGCGACGAGGTCACGATCACTGCGAGCTACAACCTGCCGCCCATGGTCACGGTCACGCCGGGCGTCCCGTTCAGGGCGGACGGCGACATCAAGCTCATCGACCTGGACGGCAACGGATCGGAGCGCTACGACGTCTCCGGCCTGTGCGAGGACCCGGAGGACGCCGTCGTGCGCTGCGAGTGGGTGGCCATCGACGACCCAGGGGTCACTTTCTCCAATGTCCACGACACCAGCCGCCACAAGAACCTGTGCAGCGCAGCAGGCCCCTGCGAGGTGTTCGTCACGGTGCAGGGCCCGGACCGCAACCTGCAGCCGAGCGGCAGCAGCCAGCCGGACATGTACCTGGAGGTGGAGGACGACAAGGGCTACACCGCCCGCCTGCGCTGGGAGACCGACGTGCAGCCCGTGGTCGACAATCCCGGCGTGAACGACGCGCCGGTCTGCCGCAGCCTGGTCTTCCACATGCAGCAGGGCGTGGACACGATGGTGGAGTTCAACCCGGCCGCCATGGACCCCCCCGCCTGCGTGGACCCCGAGGGCGAGCCCCTGACCTACCGCATCCAGTCGAGCCCCGCCCTGGGGACCGCGGCGGCCAACGGCAGCATCGTCTACGAGCCGGACGACAACACGACACCGATGGTGGACGGATTCGACTATGACGCCCTGGACCCCGAGGGCGAGGACGCCTCCAACGCATCGGTGCGGGTGGTCCTCAATGAGGACACGCAGGCTCCGACGGTTGCCGTGACCTTCCCCGCCGACGGCGGCGCGTACAACAGCGCCGGCTGCGGCACCGTCGAGGAGGAGATCTGCGGGACCGCCGTGGACGACGCCTCGGGGGTGCAGTCCGTTGAGCTGGCCATCCGCAATGAATCGGGCGACTACTGGGACGCGAACGCGGGCGCCTTCGCCGCAGGCGGCCCGGTCTGGCATCCAGCGGTGGGCAGCCTTTACTGGCACCTGCCGTTCAGCCCGCCGGCCAACGGCGACTACACGCTGATGGCGCGCGCCGAGGACCTGGCGGGCTTCCAGAGCCCCGTGGCGGAGGTGGACTTCGCCTACTTCTCGGCGGGCCCGAGCGACCAGGGGGGCTGGCTGCGGCGGATCCTGGCTCTGCTGTTCCGCCGCTGAGCCGGATTGAAGTCTCGGGAGGCCCGCGGCGGACGCCCGCCCGGCCGGGCAGCGCCGGCCGGGCGCCTTCAGACGGGGCCGCCGGACCATCGAGGCATAGATGATCGAGGGGCGGGCCGCTGAGGATTGGGCCCGGGAGCAGGAATGACGGAACCAAGGGACGTGCGGGCACTGTTGCTCGCCATGCTTGTACTATCGGGAATGGCCGGCGCGGTCCGCGCCGACGGGTCGGGCCTGGACGGCGCGGAGGACTTCGGGCTCATCGCCCGCAACGGCTTCGCCCGAACCGTGGACGGCGCCTTCTTCGCCGACGGGCCGGGATCGGCGTTTCCGAGCCTGGTCCCGAACCTGGGGAGCCCCGACAACAGCTACGCCTGGTCGGCCGCCTGGCTTGACGGCGCCCTCTGGATCGGCACCAACCGGGACGTTCTCTGCTTCGATTCGGAGGCCGCGCCCCTGCTGTCTCTGCTGGGGCCCCTGACCGGCGACTGCCCGGAGCCCGGCCCACTCGGCAACCGCCTCCCCGGCCCCGGACAACGGGGGGAAATATGGCGGTACACGCCAAGCAGCCTGGACACCGTCGGCCACTGGGGCCTGGGCGGCATCTGGGACCTCGTGTACCGGTCGCCGAGCGTTCTGCCGTTGCCCGGGCCACTCGGCGGCACTCGCCTCAACGTGCCGAGGGACGTCGGCTACCGATCCATGTCGGTCTGCGACGCAGGGGACGGGATCCGGCGGCTGTACGTCGCGAGCCTGGGCCTGCCCGGACGGATTCTCTACCTCGACGGCGACGACTTCGTCCCCACCTCGGGCCGGGGCCTGCACGCCCATCTGCGGGATCTGGTCCTGGGACGGGCCGATCTGGGCTTCCGGGCGCTGACCTGCTTCAAGGGCCGTCTGTGGACGTCCCCGGCCGGGACCCTGGCGGACGTGGACACCGCGCTCCACCCCGTGGTCTACATGAACGCCGATCCTGCCGCGCAAGGGCCGTGGCGAGCCGTGGTCGACGTCAGCAGCCCCGACACCCATCCCCTCGCGGATCCCGACAACATCGGCATCTTCCAGATGGAGGCGGTGGGGGACTATCTGTGGCTGTCTACGATCAACCGCGTGAGCGGGTTCGAGCTCTGGCGCGGCGACGGCCGCGACTGTCTGGTCCCCTGGGAGGGCGACGGCCACTGTCGCATCAACTGGACCAAGGTCATCGACGCGGGCGCGGGACGGCCACCGGACCTGCGGGGGCCCGCGGTGGACAACGCCGGGGCCACCCTGGGCGTGTTCGGCGAGGACCTCTACGTCGGCGCGAGCGAGTCCGGGATCAACCGGATCACCCTGGCGGAGCTGATCCGTGTGCCGGGGGCCGCCTCACCCCCGGAGGCCGACCCCTCGGTGCCGCACGAGTGGGAGCTGCTCGTGGGATGGCCCCGGCGAGACTACGCCGATCCCGCCGGACGCCTCCCGGGCCTGGAGAACCTGGCATGCGAGCGCGTCGGCGACATGGCGGACGAGCCTCCGGCCGGCTGGAACGGCCTTCCGCTCACCGCGCTGGACGACGACACTGCCGCCGACGACTGCCTTCCGACCCTCAATTCGGGCCCGGGGTGGGACCTGAGCGGCTCCGGTCCCCTGA
>JASFUT010000066.1:0-12824 GCA_050050175.1 Chromatiales bacterium | reverse complement strand
GTACACCGCGGGGCGCGGGCGGATTAGCCGGAACAAGCTGCCGGGCAGGGCGGCGGCATGCACCGGATCGGTCAGGTCCGCCTCGACGATCGTTTCCTCTGGGGCGTCCATCTCGGGCGGGTCTTGGAGCCATCAGCAGGGAATGTGCATGGAGTCGACGAATCGCAGGTCATCGGGAGATCGCCGGGGAGGAGGCACGCAGCCGGCCGGGCGGTATGGGGGGATGCCCCGGTCGCGCCGCTCAGCCTGCGCGCCGGGACGGATCGAGGTACCCGTAGGCGAGGTTGCTGGGGCGCCGCCCGCCCGCCTCGTACTCCTGCCGCAGAAGCGCGAGGCGATCGCCCTGCAGCCCGGCCAGGGTGCGCCGGGGGTCGATGCCGTAGAGCCCGGCGGCGTTGAGGCCGAGGATGGCATTGCGCACCGGGCCGTCCACCGGACCCAGAGCGGCGAAGCCGTGCGCCCGTCGCATGTCCTCCGGGATCTCGAGCCGGCGGAAGGCCTCAATCTGCCACTGCGGGGAGCCGTACCAGACCGAGTCCGTGCCCCAGAGCACATGGTCCGCGCCCATGCCCCGTACCAGGGTGCCCAGCAGGGCGGCGCAATGGCGCGGGTGGGTGACGGCCGAGCTGGCGAAGCAGGTCCCGAGCTCGGCGTAGACGTTGTCCACTCCCCAGCGCTCCGGGATCTCGGCCAGGTCGGTGACCCAGTCGATGCGGCCTGTCTCCTCGAAGCGCTTCAGGTGGGACTCGGGGGGGTCTCCGAAGGGCTTCAGCGCCGAGTGGTAGATGATGAACCTCAGCTCCGGCCAGTCCTTTGCGGCCTGTCCCACGTCGTCGACCCGGGCGTGGCGCCACTGGTCGGGGAAGGCGTTGCTGTAGTCTTCGGGGAGCAGGCCCTTGTGGATGCACACGTTGGTGATCCCGGCGTCGACCATCCTGCGATAGACAGGGTAGACCAGCTCCTCGTCGTCCAGGCGCCAGGGCCACTGCGACGGCTGGAGAGGGTCGCCGATGGTGTAACCCTTCCAGGAGTCGGGGCGCAGCTCCTCGATCGCCCGGTCGACCTCTTCGATCCAGCCGGGGCGTCCCGGGGTGAACACCGAATGGCACAGCAGCCGGCGCGTGCCGGCGACGGCGTTGACCACCCGCCGGGCCTCGGCGATCTGGTCGTTGGTGAGGAACCAGTAGTCCGGATTGTCCGAGGGCGCGCCGCTCAGCAGGCCCACGTGGGTCTGGCTGTCGAGGTAGACCTCCTTGAGGAAGTTGTCGAACTTGTAGCGCTCGAAGCTGACGCTCTCGTCCCGCAGGGCCGGATTCCAGCGCTTGGCGACACGGCGCAGGCCCAAGAGTCCCTCGAAGCCGTAGTCGTCGTGCACGAAGTGCAGCTGGACGTCGAAGATCAGCTGATTCTCGAGTGCGCGGCGGCGTGCCTCGGCGGCCTCCGGGTCGGACGCCTCCGCCTCGGCCACGTCGAACACCGCCCCGTAGACCCGGTTCATGGCGAGCAGGCCGGCGGCGATCCCGGCGCCCGAGCGCAGGAACTCCCTCCGGCTCATACCCAGGCGCCCGCCGAAGCGCTCCGCCAGCGCCCGCAGCACCCGCTCCACTTCGCGTTGCTGGCGGGTCTGAGGAGGCGGCAGATACTCGCCGTTGGACACCACCCGGGTGGGCACGGGCGACTCGAACCGCGTGTCCGCGGAAGGACGCAGGTGCGAGAGCATCTCCTTGGTCAGCCAGATCGACATGTTCAGCTCCGGGTCCGGGTCTTTCTCAAGGGGACCGCAGAGGCGCATGGCATGCGGCCGAAGGTTTCGCTCACTGCCGGGCCCTCTGGTCCGGGGTGAGCCGCCTTTGCTTCGTTCGCCGAGAGCACCGCATTCCAGCCGCCGTGCTCGCCCCGACTCTGCGCCGGGTCGCGCGTACGGGACCGAGCACTAGGCGAGGACTTCGAGCAGCTCGCCGCTCTCCAGCAGGGAGGCGATCGTGCGCGGCCGCCTGACCTCCTCGTCTTCGGCGAGCGCCTCGGTCGCGCCGCGGAACTCCAGGCGCAGCCGGTCCGGCCCGATCTCCAGGCGGTAGCTCTCCGACCAGGCCAGGGCCTCGCCCGCCCGCGCCTGGTGATCGGCCGCATCCGCCCCGGTGAAGAACATGACGAAATAGGGCTTGTGGCAGCCGGTGAACTGGCGGCACCGCAGCCGCGCGTCGCTGAGCTCGACGGCGACGCCGGGCAGGCCTCCGGAGGCGTTGAGCTCCACCTGCGGACACAGGGTGACGAACAGGGGGTCCGGGAGCCGGCCGTACTCCCTCTGCCAGCGGCGAAGGACGGTGGGGACGAACCCCGGTATGGCCGCGGCGCTCCATGCCCCGACGTAGTCCGGGGCGCCTTCGATCTCGACTCGGTCCGGGATGGGCGTCATGCCGTGAATCTCTCTCCGGGTGGCTGTGTATCTCACCTAGGGGTATAGACCCAAAGCGCGCGTCTTCCCAGCCGGCGCCCTGCTTGCCCGGGATCGGCAACCGGGGAGGCGGTGAGGCCGGCAGGAGAACTGTGGTATAAGTCTTCGTCGTCAGCGGCCGTGCCGTGGCCGCCGGTCCACCAGGTGGCATGCAGCCCCGGGCACGCCAGGTGTCGTCCCCTGCCTGCGGCGCCCGACAGGCCGGCATCTCCCGGGAACGGGATTCCCCCGGATCGCCTGGCCAACGGCGGCCAATCGCCGGCCTCGGCCATGCGCTCAGCCGCCCGGAAGTCGCTGCGCCGACGGCCTGTCAGCACGACATTGACCTCCAAGCCCAGCTACGAAGGCGGTCCCATGAAGCCATCGTTCGAGCGGTTCGAGCGGCTGCGGCGGCGATCGTCCGACATCGGGTCTCTCCTGCGGGATTCCGCCGCCGGGGCCGAGTCCGAGCTTGGCCTGGCCGAGGTTCTCGACCTGCTCCAGGATATTGCCGAGCAATGGCCCGAGCAGGCGACGGAGCCGGACTCGCCCCCATCGGCGGCCCGCGGTCCCGGCCGACTAGGGGCCCTGGTGGCCGAGGGTCTCGGCCGTGATCGGATCGGGCGGCTGTGCCCCGAGCACCGACAGGTATTGCACTTCAACGACTTCTTCTTCCGCCGGGTTGTGTCCGAGTCGGGCGTGGACCCGGTCGCGGTGCAGGTGCTGAGCGCCTACCAGCCCGCCATGGCGGCGGCCTGGCTGGCCTTCCCGCGGGCACTGTTCGCGCCCGCCAGCCCGGCGCGCCAGCTCCTCGAGCTGCTGGCGCGCATCGGGCGGGGGCTCGATGCCTATTCCGGCCGTGCGGCGGGCCGGGTCAGCCGGGAGATGCGCAGGGTCGCTCTGTGCGGCGGAGGCGCCTGCGGCGACCAGGCCGCCTATGTGGATGCGAGCCGCGCCTTCGGGAACTTCCTCCACGGCTACCAGGGCGAGCTTGCCGTCCACGAGCAGCGCCTGATGGCCCGGGAGCACGGGCGGGAGATCGTCCAGGACGCGCACCTGGTGGTCGCCCGGGAGATCCGCCGGGCGATCGCGGGCCGCGTTCTGCCGCGGCTGGTGCCGGATTTCCTGCAGGAGACCTGGAGCAAGTACCTCCGTGTGACCTACCTGCGCGAGGGCATGGACTCTCAGGCCTGGACCGAGGGCATCGAGGTGATCCGGACCCTGGTCTGGAGCGTCGGCGTCCGCGACCCGAAGGTTCTGCAGGATTCCTACAAGACGCGAATCAATCCCCTGCTGGAGCGTCTTCACGCCGGCGTCTCGAGCATCCATCCGGAGGGGAAGGCCTACAGGAGCTTTCTGCGGGGGCTCGATGCCGTCCACATGGCGATCATGGCCGGCGAGGAGCCGAGCCCCGCAGAGCAGGTGAGCATACCGCCCCTGGATCCGGCGCCGGACAGCGCCGAAGACGGCGGTGCCCGGGCCCAGCACTTTCCCGAGATCCGGACCATGCGCCCCGGTGACTGGTATGCCTGGAACGACGGATTCCGGTCGCTGCGATGCCGCCTGGTGGAGAACAATCAGCGGCATGCCTATCTGCTGTTCGCCAACCTGTCGGGGATCAAGGTGGTGCGGCTGGACTATGGGGAGGCCGCGTCGGCTCTGCAGGGGGGTGGGCTGCGCCGCCTCGACCTGAGGCCGGTGTTCGACCGGGCGGCCGCCCTGGCCCTGGACGACTGGGAGGCCGCCCTCGCACGCTGGGAATCCGAGGTGCGCGATCGGGCTCTCGCCGGCGAGTCCCGCCTCCCCGCGGCGCAGGGGAGGGCGCATGCCGCGGACGAGCCGCTCCGGGCGCAGGCCAGCGCCGAGACGGCCCGGCGTCAGGAGGAGGCCCGGGAGCGCGCCGTGGCCCGCACCGCCGAGGCGCTGCGCCGGATGCAGCCTGGCGGCGTCGTCGAGCTGATCGACGATGGGGAGCGGCGCATCACCTGTCGGCTGGCCCTGGTGCTCAGGTCGACCCGCAGGCTCTTCTTCGTGGACGATCTCGGCAGAAAGGTCGCGGCGCTGATGCCCGAGGACCTCGCGGCGCGAATTGTCGAAGGCAGTGCGCAGATCCTGGACTACGGGTTAGGATTCGACGAGCCCCTGCAAAGCCTGATAGAGGGGCGATCGCAGTCGATGCGGGAAGACTGACGGAAGGGCCATCGGGTATGGACAAGGGATCGAAGGAGCGGCGCGACGGCTGCAGGATCGCCCGCAGGGAGGCCCTGTCGGTGGAGCTGCGGGTTGCCGACTCGGAGGATTCCGCGTCGGTCCAGGTGGTGGCCGCCGAGACGGTTGACGTGTCCGTCGACGGGCTGCGCATGATCCTTCCCCGCCCGGTCAGTCCCGAGTGCCTGTTCGAGATATGCGTGGAGGTCAAGGGCGATCCCCGTCCCTTCCTGTTGACCGGGGAGAGTCGCTGGTGCCGCCCCGTCGGCGATCAGGGTCTCTACGAGGCGGGCTTTCGCATTCACGACGGCGTCGGCACCGACTATCGGGCCTGGGCCGCCCTGCTCTCCGAGGCCGCGCCCAAGCCCTCCGCGTAGCCAGTCATCTCCAGATAGCCGCGGCCGAGGGCTTCCCCCGTGGCGGGATCCAGGACGTCTACGGCGCCCTCCCAGTAGCGGACGCTGACCCTCATGAGCTGGTCGTCGAGGACGGCACGGACGAGCAGCGGCCGGTCCAGCGCGTCCCCCGCCAGGTGCCAGGCGACCGGATAGCGCTCGCCGGAGTCGGCGGCCCAGCTGCGCGCGGCTTCCAGGGAGAAGGTGTCGGGCGTCAATCGCACCGTTTCGCCCGTGGCGGACACGAGGGTCCCGGCGCTGTGGGGGTCGGTGGTGCCGTCGGTGCGTCGCAGGCGGTAGAACATCAAATCGCGCCCGTCGTCGAGTTGGAGGGAGACCCAGTCCCAGCCCGCCTGATCGTCGCCCAGGGCGCTGGTGCTCCACTCCCGGTCGAGCCAGGCCAGTCCTTCGACTCCTCGCTCTTCACCGCCCAGGCGCAGAGTCCCCCGTGCCAGCATCCGGGTGAACGAGTAGTAGTAGGAGGCGTTGCCCGGTTCGGCAGACTTGCGGCTCAGGCCGCCCTCGCCCTGCAGAACGGGCGGCTTGACGGGCTCCAGGCTGAGCCCGAGGCCGAACCCGCCCGCCTTCGCCACCAGCCGCCAGGGGAAGCCGTCCTCACCGGCCTCCAGGGACCAGTCCTCCAGCCAGACGCGGAAGGGACGCGCCCGGGCCCCCGCCAGGTCCAGGGCGCCGCGGGCGAATCGCTCGGTGGCGATGTGGCGTCGGCCGTCCTGGTCCGTCACCGCCGCGTGGGCCATCCATACATCCGAGGCCGCCCAGGCCGAGACGCGCTCCGGAGGGTCGGGATCCAGACCGATGCGAAAGAAGGTCAGCTGGAATCCATAGCGGCGCCCCTGCTCGTCGTCCAGGTTTCCGGTGACGTACCACCACTCGTTGCGGAAGGCCGGATGGGGCCCGTGGTCCTCGGGAAACCGGAAGGCGCGGGGCTCCAGGGCGCGGGCGAATCCGGGGTCGGCGTCTCCGGCACCGCCCAGGGCGTCGGCGACGCGGATGCCCGAGTCCGGCGGACGCTCCGCGCAGCCTGCGACGACCAGAACGGCGGGCAGCAGCAGGCATGGCAGGCGCACGATCATTCCTCCCGCAACGCCCGGGCCGGCGAGGTGCGCGCGACGCGCAGCGCCGGGTAAAGCCCGGCGACCAGGGCCGCAGCCAGGGCGAGCGCCACCGCCTGCCAGAGCACCTCGGGCGGTACCCGGGTGGCCATGGACCAGCCGAAGGAGCGTCGGTTGACCACGTGGATGAGAATCTCGGCCATGATCCATCCGAGCGGAAGGGCCAGCAGCCCGGCGATCAGGCCCATAAGGCCGGTCTGCAGCCCCACCAGCCCGAGCACCTGCGCGGGGGTGGCGCCGGTGGCGCGAAGCAGGGCGTGTTCGCGGACCCGCTCCAGCTGCAGCGCCAGCAGGGCGCTGAGCACGCCGATGAAGGCCACGCCGACTGCCAGTATCCGCAGCACCTCGGTGATGGTGAACGTGCGGTCGAATATCGCCAGGGACTCCTCCCGTATGGCCCGGTTGCTGCGCACCTCCACCGGCTCGTCCACCCCTGCGAGAGTCTCGCGCACCGCCTCGGCGGCCGCCCCGGCGTCTGCGCCGGGCGCCAGGAACAGGCCGACGGTGGAGACCGCCGGGTCGCCCCAGAGGCGGGCATACGCGCCGCGATCCATCACCAGCCGTCCCTGATCCGAGGCATAGTCGCGAAACACGCCGGCGACGCGAAACGATCGGGGGCCGCGGACCGTGCGCAGCCGCACGCGGTCGCCCACCGCTATGCGGTTGCGCCAGGCGTAGGGCTCGGAGGCGAGGATCGCCTCCCCGTCGCGGAATGCCTCCCAGACGTCGTCCGCGGGGGTGCCGATGAAGCGGAACCCCCGCAGGCTGCCGCTGGCCATATCGATGGCGAGCAGGTCCACCGGCCCCCGGGGGCCATCCACCCGCACCCGCCGCCCTGTGCTCAGCTCCTCGACCTGGGGCAGGCCCGCCAGGATGCCGGGCACCGCGGGAGCCAGCGCCGGACTCATGCGGTGGGAGCCGCCCCCGGGCGCGGAGACATAGATGTCGCTGCGCAGGGTCTGGGACAGCCAGTCCTGCACCGCCCCGCGAAAACTGTGGATCATGATGGCGACGCCGACCGACGCCGATACCGCCACGGTGAGCGCCGCCACCGCCAGGCCCGTGCGGCTCAGCCCCGCGCCTATGCCCCGCGCGGCCATGCGTCCCAGGCTGCCGGCGGCCAGGCCGAGCAGCGGCGTGACGGCTCGGGTGATCACGAGGGTGAGCGCGGGCACCAGCAGGGCGAAGCCGACGATGATCATGAACAGGGCGGCCAGGCCGACTATCAGGCTGCGCCCCGGCGCCCAGAGCAGGGCGCCGCCGGCCGCCAGTGCGGCCACGCCCGCGCCGGCGAGCCAGGGCAGGGCACGGTGGCTCCTGTGCTCCAGATCGGACCGACGAAGCACCGCGCTCGGCTCGGTACGTGCCGCCTCCCAGGCGGGTCCGGCGGCCGCCGCCAGGGTGGCCAGGGCCCCCAGGGCCAGCCCCTTCAGCAGGAGCCAGGGGTCGAGAAACAGGCGGTTGACGGTGACCACGAAGTAGAGGTCGTTGATGGTCCGGCTGACCAGGCTGACCAGACCCTGGGCCATGGCGACGCCGAGCAGCAGCCCGAGCAGCCCGCCCCCCAGACCGACCGCCAGGGCCTCCAGCAGCACGCGCGAGAACAGCTCCCGGCGGGTCGCGCCCAGCGTGCGCAGGGTGCCCAGGAGCTCGCGGCGCTGCAGGACAGAGAAGGTCATGGTGTTGTAGATCAGGAAGGCGCCCACCAGCAGGGCGAGAAGGCTCATGGCGGCCAGGTTGGTGTGAAAGGCATCGCTCATCCGGGCCAGCGCGTTGGTCCGCCCCGCGGCCGGCTCGAGCCTCAGGCCCTCGGGCAGAAGGCCGCGGACGGCCTGCGGGTCCTCGGTGATCAGGTCGATGCGGTCGAGCACGCCGGGACGGCCGAGCAGTTCCTGGGCGGTGGCGATATCCGCCACCAGCAGCCCGTCGATGGCTGCGGCGTTCTCGTGCTCGATGAGGCCGATGATCTCGGCCTCGACCCCGCGCCCGGCCACCTCCAGGCTGACCCGGTCTCCGGCCTTGAGGTTCAGGCGCTCGGCGCTCACGGCCGCCATCAGCAGCGTTCGCGGCTCGCTCAGCAGGCGCGCGAGCGTCCCCCTTCGGAGCCCGGCGGTGGTTTCCCGAAAGGGCCCCTCGGCGAATGGGTCGACGCCGAGGAGATTGAAGGTCTCGCCTGCGATCACCCCCACGCCCTCGATCACCGGCGCGGAGGGGCGGACCCCCTGGTCCACCCGCAGGCGCGGGTAGGCGGCCTCGTCGAAGCCCGGGGGCGCGCCGATGATCTGGTGCGTGGCCCGCCCGGTCAGGGACTCCATGGAGAGGCGGAAGGCCCGCCGGGCGCTGTCGTTGGCCAGGTCCACCGCCACCACCACCGCAACCCCGAGGGCGATGCCCAGCACCGACAGCCAGGTCTGCCAGGGGTGGCGGATCAGGTACCGCAGCCCGGCCCGGTCCAGCCGGCCTACCATGCGATCTCCTCGGCCCCGGTCTGGATCCGCCCGCCGCTGAGCACCAGCACCCGGTCGGCGGCGCCGCTGACCGCGCGGCTGTGGGTCACGAGGACCAGGGTGCCCCGCTGCTCGCGGGCGAGATGGGAGAGCAGGTCCAGCACCCGGCGTCCGGACTCCGCGTCCAGGTTGCCCGTGGGCTCGTCGGCGAGCACCAGGCGCGGGCGATGGACCAGGGCGCGGGCGACGGCGACCCGCTGCTGCTCCCCTCCGGAGAGGCGATCCGGGTAGGTGTCGGCACGGTCGCTCAGGTCCACCGCCTCGAGCATCTCCGCCACCCGATCCGTGATCTCGGCCTCGGGCACGCCGTTGAGCTCCAGGGGCAGCCCAAGGTTCTCCGCGACATCCAGGGTGGGGATGAGGTTGTAGAACTGGTACACGAAGCCGATGTGGCGGCGGCGAAAGAGGGTGCGCTCCCGCTCCGGGGCGGCCGTGAGGTCCCGGCCGGCAATCCGAATCCGCCCCGCGTCCGCCCGGTCGATGGCGCCCAGCAGGTTGAGCAGCGTCGACTTGCCCGAGCCGCTGCGCCCGAGCAGGGCGAGTCGCTCGCCTGCGCCGATCTCCAGGTCGACGCCCGCCAGCACCTCGCGCCGCCGCGATCCTTCTAGGAAGGTCCGCACCACCCCCTCAACCTGCACCAGGGGCGGGTCGGAGGAGACGCTGTCGTCGGGACGGGTGTCCATGGCCGCTACAGTCTAGAAGATCCGGCGCGGCCGCGAGGGATCTCGAGAGGTCCGGGTGCGTCCGCGGGCCCGAGTTCCGGTGCCCGGAGCAGGGAAGGGAGGTCCGGGCGCCGCCGTGGCGGCCTCGTCGGGCGGCAGCTCCGGCTACACTTCAGGTACGGGTCATTGCACAGAACGCGGGGGAACATGGCTCTATCAGTCGATGCGCGCGCCGTGCTCAGAGGGGCCGGCGTGGGTCTGGCCCTGTGTCTGACCTGCGTCGGCGGGGTTCAGGCCGATGCCGGCTGGACCGGCTACGGGTATGTTGAGGAGCTGCGCGCCGACCAGTTCGGACGCTTCGAGGTGCGGCTCGACGTCGACGACAACCCGACGGACTGCCGCAACGGGCGCTGGTTCTATCGCGGTGCCATCACGGGGTCCGAGCTCATGTACCGGGCGCTGCTCGAGGCCGTCTCGGCACGCAAGCGGGTCCGCGTCTACGTCACCGGCCTGTGCGACATCAAGGACTACTCCGAGATCTCCTCCGCGGCGATCGCTCCCTGAGGGTCGATCGTGTCGGCTCCGCATCAGGCAGGCCTCTGTTTCGTCGCTACCCCCTTGGGCCCTCTGCGCCGGCGGTCTCTCCGGCGCCCAGATCGCGCAGCAGCACCAGCGCACGCTCCAGGGCCGCCGAACGGTCCTCTCTCGCGTAGACCATGTAGGCCGGCAGACTGAACGGGGGACCCGTCGGGACCGGGTGGAGTCGGCCCCTGTCCATCAGATTCCGGACCATGCGCACGGGAAGGAAGCACGAGCCGCCGTTCGCCAGAATCAGCTGAATTCCCAGCCAGCCGATGTTGGCGACCTGAGACGGGTGCTCGAGGTCGGGGTAGTGGTTGGTGTGCTCGGCATGGAAGGCCGGGCCCCAGTCGATGTAGACGTAGCCCGGGTCCGGCCAGGGGGTGTCCGGGTCGGTGCTCACCAGCACCAGTGTCTCGTCGAACAGGTGCTCGACGCGCAGCCCGGGACTGTACTGCGGCGTGTACATCAGTCCGAGGTCCAGCGTGCCCTCCACCAGACGCCGCATCAGGTCCTCCTCGAAGCCGATCTCGCTGCGGACCAGCACGTCGGGGAGCTCGCTGCGCACGGCGCCGACCCACCGGGGGAGCAGGCCCTCCCAGAGGGCGATGCGCGCGCCCACCGTTATGCTGCCCTGGAACCGCCGCGGCAGGCCCACGTCCTGCCGCGCCTGCTCGAGGGAGAGCATGACGGTCTTGGCATGGCGCAGGAAGCGTCTGCCGGACAGCGTGAGGCTCGCACCCGAGCGGTTGCGCACGAACAGTCTGGCGCCCAGGCCCGCCTCCAGCCCGCGGATGCGGGCGCTTACCGTGGACTGGGAGACGTGCAGGCGTGCTGCCGCCTCGAGGAAGCTGCCGCTGCCCGCCACCGCCAGGAAGGTGCGTATCTGATCGATGTCCATGGGACTATATATCCGTATTTTCGATATTAAAGTCCAATAAATATCGTTTGCCTGGTGACAATGGCCTCCTTAGACTTTCGTAAAGCCCATCTGGAGCATTGGATATGCAGACCGAGCCGAGACACGGAGCGCTGGAGCGCGTTTCCCGCGACGAGGAGGGCTACCTCCTCTACGTGGACGACTGGAGCCTGGATCTGGCCGAGGAGCTGGCCCGGGAAGCGGGCCAGTCGCTGGACGACGAGCGCCGGGAGATCGTGCGGTTCATCCGCGACCATTTCGAGCGCAACGACTCGGTCCCGGAGGCGCGCACGGTGCTCAAGCACATGAAGGCGGTCTGGGGGCCGGAGAAGGCGACTCGACGGTATCTCTACCGGCTCTTCCCGCGCGGCTACGGACAGCAGGCGTGCAAGATCGCGGGCATGCGGAAGCCCCGCAAGCTGATGCTCGACGTCTGAGCCCCCGCCCGCGTCCCTGCGAGCAGAGGATGCGCCGCCGGGTCCGTCCGCCGGGCTGAGGCGGTCAGCGCCGGAGGCATCGGGTCTTGAGGCAGTCCCCGGGCCTGCCGAGGCGGGGCGCCCCTGCATCCTCGTTCCCGTCCTCCGTCCCGCTCCTGACAGCGGCAGATCCGGCGGCCTCGTCCCCGCCGCTCAGGCTCGCCGCATCCGGGGCGAGGGCCGACCCCCCAGCCTGCGTTGCGGTGCGGGCGTACCCGTCGCTGCAGACGTGAACCTCGTAGTGGTCCCAGGCGGAACAAGTTGGTATGTTCGGGAGCCTGTGGCTCAATAGGGCGGTGTGCCCGCCCGCCGAGCGGCTATATCCCATCGGCGGCCGGACCGGGCTCGGGCATGACAACGTCTCTTTCCTGACATGGCCTCATCGACCCTCTCGAAGCTGATGCAGATCCCGCTGATCGTCATCCTGGGCCTGTTGCTGGCCTACGGGGGCGTCAAGGCCTACGTCTACCTGCAGGTGGCGGACGAGATCGAGAGCGTCAACTCGAAGGTCCGGAGTGTGTCCGAAATCCGTTACCGGGGTATCAGCTCCGCGCTCGGCGGGAGGATTTCCGTCGACGGCATCCAGATCGTGCCGCGAGGACCGGGTCAGATCGCCGCCATCGACCGGCTGGAGCTGACCGGCGACGGCCCGATGTTCCTGCTGAAGGGCATCTCGGAGCTCGGCGAGGGCAAGCCCCCGGACTCCCTGCAGCTGACGGTTTCCGGTCTGCGGCTGCCCTTGAACGGGCAGTACGCCGCCCGGTACTCGGGGTTGATGCACACGCTTGGGCAGGAGGCCGATGCCTGCGCCTTCGCAACCGGGCTGTCGGCGGAGGCGTTGCGCTCGGCGGGGCTGGACGAGCTGGCGGTGGACATGACGTTGAGCTACGAGCGCCGGGAGGGCGGTCGGGTGCATGCCCGCGCCAGCTTGCATGTCCGGGGCATCGAGGGGATCGCGATACGGGCGGAGCTCAGCAACGTCCCTCAGCCCGGCGTGATGATGGCGGGCGTCATGCCGAGGTTGGATGAGCTCGCCGTGCGCTACGAGATCGACCCCTCTTTCAGCGCGGGCAGGCTTGAGCGCTGTGCCGAGCAGCGGGGGCAGACGGCGGAGGAATACATCGACGAGCTGTTCGGAGGTGACGACAAGGAGCTCGCCCGGACACTGGGCATAGTGCCGGGGCCCGGCCTCAGAGCGGCCCTGAAGCGCTTCCTCGAGGACCCGAAGGAGATCGACGTGCGCATCCGTCCGCCCGCCACCATCAATCTCGCGGCCCTCGCCTTCTACAAGCCCCAGGATGCGCTCACCGTCCTGAATCCTCGGGTGACCGTCAACGGGGAGCCCGTCAAGGATCTGAGCTTTCGCCTGGCACCCGGCGCCTCGGGCGCTGCGGAGCAGGGCAACCTGCTCGCGCGCATCCCCGGCCTGAGGCAGAGCCCGGTGGATCCGGAGGCCGTTCCGGCGCGGAAGACCTCTCCCAGGCCGGCGCGGGCCGCGCCCCGCCCGCCGA